>JBHHUV010000016.1:0-16837 GCA_046754005.1 Phycisphaerae bacterium
TGCACTGATAGAGTTCTTCCGTCACGAAGACGGCGTCGAAGATCTTCATTGGTTTGCCGTTGCGATCGGTGCAGGTCGCGCCGAGAAGCCGATTGCGTACCTCCATACGGATGGCTTCAAAGTCGGCCGGATCGACGATTCCCTCCGGCTGGCGACCTTTCAGGTTGATGTACAGAAATCCATAGACCCCGGCGTGCAGGACGCAGGCCGTGGTTTTGGACCAATCGAAGGCCAGATCGTGTTCGAGTGCGGACGGCAGTGTCGCGGGGGAGGACGCGCCGAATCGCACCAGGCGCCTCCAGGAGGCCGCCATTCGTTTGCGCGTCTGAGCGAATCTGCTTCGCAGGGATAGATAACCCCATTGCGACAAGAGCAGGTTGGGCTGGGCTTTGCCGTCGAGGCTTCCGTGGCCGTGATCGGACATGATCAGAATATCGGCATCGTGTTCGCGGGCGAATCGCTTCATCTTGCCGATGACTCCGTCCAGCTTGCTCCAGCATTCCTCGGTCAGCCGGGCTCGGGTTGGATGATCTCCCCGGGTGCGCTCGTCGATGTAGCGCCATGTCTTATGCTGGAGATTGTCGACGAGCTTGTACAGCACCATCATCACATCCCAGCCGTACTTCTCGCCACACATTCGGGCCAGGTCGTAGCCTCGCTCGAAACTTTGACAGATGTAGTCCAGATTTTTCGCGAACAGGGCATCGCCGCCCGCGGCATGACGCTCCCATTTTTTCTCGTGGGTATAATTCGGTTTCGCGGCGAGGATTTCCGCCTGAAGTTCCTTCGGGTAGGTGAAGTCTTCCCCCGGAGGCGTGTCGAACCCGCTGATCATGAAACCGTTGACCGGCTCGGGTGGATAGGTCATGGGGACGTTGATCGAACCGACACGGTAGTTCTTGTCGCTCAGAATCTGCCAGATCGTTTTCGCCTTGGTGCTGATTTTCTTGTTGTCGTTGAAGCACAGGCGATTGGTGTGCGGATCGTACCGAAGAAAGTCGATGATTCCGTGTTTGCCCGGCCGCTTGCCGGTCATGAAGGTCGTCCAGGCGGCGGGCGTGATCGGCGGACGTGTCGATTCGAGTGGCCCCCAGGTACCGGTATCGAGAAGCTCTTTCAGCTCGGGCATCTTGCCCTGGTCCATGAGCGGGCCAAACACGTCGAATGTTGCACCATCGAGACCGATCAGGAGAACACGGGAAAAAGGGGATGGATGTGGATCAGGATGGATCGTGCCTGGGGATATCACTCTGGCTACCCTCGAACCCCGTGGTGCGGGGTGATCTCCAACGATCCACCCTTTTCAGAGCACCGATTCTTTATGATACGCGCGGATCAGTTGTTACGCAATCCCGATGTTCGCGCCTAACACGAACCAGGACAATGAGTTATTGCGGTGGGGGAGCCGAAACGGAAGGCCAGGAGCCGATCTTCTCGAACACTGTCATGTAGGGATCATCCTCATTCGGTCGCGGCGCTGTCCGATACACCACGCGAAATGATGGGCTCAGCAAAAATGTGTTCGCATGCAGCTTGTGATCCTCGGAAGCCGCAAACTGACGCTCCCACGCGAATAATGTGCCGATGGGGGCCTTCTCCAATACCTCGCGCAGTGAGGGTCGATTGGGTGCCCACGCGTGATCCAGAAGATAATCCAGCCAGATATTCGCCGTGATGATTTTTCGCTTGTCCAGGTTTTCCTCAACGAGATGCGATCGCATGTTCAGGATCAGTTTCGCTTCGGAGGGGAGCCGCAGAGGACGATGCAAGGCATATACACCCAGCCCGATCAACACGCTGATCGCAACCGGCAAGAGTGGTTTTTCAAGGGCGATCCACCGCGGACTTCGACTGAGCAGGAGCGCCCCGATCGCCAGAAAGACAATGACAATAGTTGAAATACGAATCAGGGCCACCGCCTGGTGTATCTCCGGTAGTTCAATGTCACGACCGGCATTGAGTTTGAGCTGTCGCTCCAGGGCGAGCCAGAGGAAGACCATCGATGCGCCCGCGAGATATATCGCCCTTCGGTGACACTTCAATTGGCGACTCCACAACTGCCCCCAACCCGCCAATGCGGAAATTGCTACCAGTGGCGAAATCGGAACCAGGAACCGTGCATAGCCTCCCGATGCGTACAGGCCCAAGGCGCGAAGGATAGTCTGCACGCCGAAGAATGCCACGATGCACCAGACGACGCAGTCACCGCCGCGCCGGCGGAGCGTCGCGGGCAGACCGATCATCGCCAGGATTGTAATGCCCGGCCCCCAGGCATGGAGAGACCGGGCGAAAAACGTCAGCCAGCCGCCATGGCCGTATTCCGTCGAGGGTTCAGGATCCAGCAGCGTCGCGATGGCCGGTCGGACGCCCAGCCCCCAGGCGAACAGGTTTACCAGCAGGGGAGCCCAGAGCAGTGGCCACAATCTGCGCAGCCCGGTACCCTGTCTTCGGGCGAGGATGATCCAGATCGGAAGAAAGACAATCGACTCGTGCCGTGTGACGAATGCCACCGATAACACCGCAGCGGAGAGAGACCAACGATTCCGCATGGCCCACCAGATGGCGAGTGTGAGATAGAACGCCAACGGCGTTTCGGTGAGGGTGGTCTGAGAGAGCAGGAAAAACAGGGGTTGCACGTAGGCCAACACCACGACGGCCCAGGCGTGGCGTAGCCCCAGTCTCCCCGCGATCCGGAATGCCAGCCAGGCGGCAGCGGCGGTCAGCAGGGCGGACAAAATCCGGCAGGCTCGCCAACCGATCCATGCGGGCAGGGCATAGGGCACGGTGAAGCCGGGCCGGCCCCATTGATCCACGAGATAGGCGGGCCATGTCCAGGACCATTTCGCGTAGAGATAATGCGTCAGATCGTCATAATGCAGCAGTCCGTTGCCCGATCCATCGCCGCAACTCCAGCCCATCACGACCGAAGCCGCGAAACCGATCATCAGCAAAGCGAGGGCGAGCGACGCCTCACGATTCCAGCGATCCGCTACCGAATCGAGTCCATTCGTACCCGTTACCGCGTGGCGGGGGGGGGCGACTGTCGTTGGATGACACGTATCCGGCATGGCCCCATCATCGCCGTCGGTCGCCGGCTGTAAAGCCGCACAGGATCGCGTACCATTGTTTTTCAGGAGTCATGCCTTGGATACCGTAGCAATCGATGTCGGTTCGGCCTTTGTCGGTCTGTGCAAGTGGGATGGCGAAACACTCCTGGTTCGCAAAGTTTCTGCGTGCTCAATAGCCGAATGTGGGAGCGACTGGCTTGATTGCCTGCAACCCAGGCGGCCCTTTCAATTGCTCTATCGCTGCACTCATGCGGATTTCGCGAGGGAAACCCGCCCCGATGTACTGCGTGATTGGGCCGTGGGCCACGGCGCGCGTGGGTTTCGTTTCCTTACAACGGAGACAGCTTCCAATCCCGTCCTTGCCGCGGCGCGATATGCGGCCGATCGGCACCGATTGGGGGCCATCGTATGTACGGAAATAGGTGCACGGCATGCAACACTCGCGGTGCAAGCGGCGTATGGGGAGCGGCTTGCGGGGGACACGATCGCCCTCGATATTGGGACGACTCCGGACTTGCCGGAACTCGCTCGTACGCTGTGCCGAGTCATCACCGATGCTGGAATCCGAGAAGGCATTACGGATGTTCACCAGCTGCCGTTGGTCTGCGGTGGAGGTGCCGGTCCCGAAATCGCCGCCCGTCTTGCGGAACGCTGTCAACTCTATCACGTGCTGATCCCGGCGCATGCGGGGACGATGACAACCATCGGGATGCTCATGGCCGACATCGTGTTGAACTTTCGCGAGGGCTTCGGCCGGGCGCCCTTCGAGCTCGCTGCGCTGCGTGCCGGATTCCTTCGCCTGATGGACCGGGCCTCCACGGCCATCACGAGGGAGGGCTACGATCTGGATAATGCCGTATGTCGACGTATTGCGGAGTTGGCGTTTGCGGGCGGGAAACCGGGGATTGAACTGGATTGTGACAGTCTTGCTGATGGTGAATCACTGCTTGAGCGATTTCAGGCTGCGTATGAGGATCGGTATGGTCCTGGTCGTCCGGATGCGTCCGTCGAGATTTGCAACATCCAGGTGATCGCCGTCGTCGAGACGCTCAAGCCGGAGTTGCCGATTCCGGCCATACCCGTTGGGGGATTGAAGGAGGCGATTCTGTCTCGACATGATGCATTTCGGGATCTTTCTCCGGAGGGAATAGTGTATGAACAGGAGAAGTTGCCCGTGAATCATAAGTTTTCGGGTCCGGCTGCGGTTTGGGAGGATCACACCACAACATTTATTCCCCCGGGTTGGTTTGCCCATCGGACGCCTTGCGGGGGCTTATTCCTGGAACGGGAAGCCCGTTGAAACGGGGTGAATGGGGGCAGGATCATGTTGGTCGAGTTGGATCAACAGATGGGTCGATGACCCATCCTACAACTACTGCAATTACGGCGTGCGGTTAATCCTCCTGCGTGTCGAGCGCGCTCTTCGCGGTGCTGTCGGCCGCGTTGAACTCTTCCGGCTCCTCGGCACCGAGGGCAATCAGGCGGTATTCCGCCTCGGCCGCCCATGTTGTTTGGGGATAATGATCCACGAGCCAGCGATAGTAATATACAGCCGCGTCGATGGCCCGGGTTCGCTCGTAGAATTGACCGATGCTGTATTCCTTTCGGGCGAGGCTCTCGGTGATGCGATCCAATTCCAATGGGACATCGTGAGCGGCCGCCTCCCGGGGATAGCGCGTCTGAAAATCTCGAAAATAGACCTCAGCCTCCAACAGGTCGGCATCGTCGAACTCCGTGCCCGGAAACCGCGCCAAGGCCGAATGGCCGCTCTGGAGCATGGCGATCTTGTGGTATCGCCCCTTCGGGAACTCGCGCATCAGTCGGGCATAGGCGATCTCCGCCTCCTCGAACTGGCCGTGTTCGTAGTGATAATCCGCCTTTAGCCGCAGGGCATCCTCGGCGATGGGTTTGCCCGCCGCCCACAGGTCGATGATGCGGTTGAGCATGTCCAGCGCCTCTTCGGTCGCGGACAACCACAGCACACCGCCCCAGAGCCGTTGTTTGTGATCCTTGAAGAGCAGCATCTCCGCGATGATCCGCTCCTTGCGCAGTGCCCGATCGGCAAGATCGGTCCCCGGCCAGGCCTCGAGCAACTCTTCCAACCATTCATACGCCTGGATCAGATCCCCCCGTTTCGGCCTGGCATCTTCCGCGAGGATCTCGGTCTCTGCCGCATAGAACAGCGATTCGCTCCACAGTGGCGAATCCGGATAGGTCTCAAACCACTTTTCGAATGACTTTCGAGCCTTTCTGAACTCCCCACGAGCCAGCAGCGAGCGGGCAATCGACAAATCTCCGCCGTCGGTTCCGGGAACGGGCGGTGGGATCTTGACCCATTCGCCGGATTCGGCGTCGTATTCAAGCCGTTCGTGGTAGATCCCCTCCTCTTGGGCACGCGCAATCGAGGCGATCGCCAGGCAGGAGATAAGCAGCGTCGTCGAAAGAATCCATCGTGACAACGATATGTGGCATTGTGTGCGTTCCATCCCTGGACCCTCGAGGTTGGCTACGGCGATTGGCATCCGAGGCATCACGGACGGCCTCCGCCGCGCGGGATTGTATCTCGGGCTACTCCTTTTGCAATCCTGTCCTTTGAGCGTGGATGGGTCCCCGTTGATTACCTTCCGGTGGGCGGTATAATCCCGGCATGATTGTAAATCTCGGACCGACTAGGTCGAGATCATGGCAGTTGGATTCGAGCGGCGATTCCAGGATGGAACCGACCGGATCAGGAAAAGGCGACGCTCGTGAACGGTAAAAAACTCTGCCCCCTGCTGACGCTGATGGGGCTGCTGCAGATTGGTTGCGGATACTCCACCGATCGCCAGGCTCATTATCGCACCCAAAACGCCGGCGATGACCGTATTCGGACCATTTCGTTGCCGGTATTCGGCTCGCGCGAATTTCGGCGGGATCTCGAGTTGCAACTCACCGAGGCCCTGGCCAAGCGGATCGAGTCGGAAACCCCTTTCAAGCTCGCCAAACGCGAGCGTGCCGATACCGAACTGACCGGTGAGATCCAGGAGGTTCGACAGGGGACCATCGGGCGCGATTTCTCCACTGTCCGACCCCGCCAGACGGCTGCGACCGTGATCGTCAGCTTTCAATGGAAGGATCTGCGCACCAACGAGATCCTGGTCGATCGTCCAAGATTCGTGCAGGTGGTGGATTACATTCCGCCGGTGGGCGAGGGATTTCACCACGGTATGCAGGTGAACATGGACCGAATGGCCGAAAGAATCGTCGAAACGCTCGAATCCGACGATTGGTAATACTGGGGCCCCGACTATAATCCGATAGAGTCTGGTATCGTAGGATGAAGAGGAGGATCAATCCGTGGCTGGGTCGCGCCGCGGGTGAGGGTCTTATAGGACCGAGTATGGCATGATGGACCAAGATCGACAACCTGACAATCCGACACCCGGCAACAAGCCCGGCAAGCCTCAGCCTCCGCGCATGCGCATATCCCGAGGCATGATGAGTTGGATCGGGTTTGTCCTGATCGCGTTGATGATTGTCATGGTAGTGTCGAACGGCGTTGCGCGGCCAAAGGAAATCAGCATCGACACCTTCTGGCAGCAGGCCGAGGAAAACGCCTTCGCCGAGGTCATCATCCGGGACGACGCCATCGAAGGCCGCTACCGCAAGCAGTCGAGCGGAGGGCCGGGCAAGAAGGCGGAGTCACAGGAATTTCGCGTTCTCTATAACACGATGGCCAATGTGAGCGATATCGAGTTGCGCCTTCGCGAGGTCTGCCCGAAGACCACCGTCAAGTACAAGCGCAGCAGTGAACCCTGGATCACCATGTTATTGGGGATTATTCCCTGGCTGCTGATCTTTGCGTTCATCTGGTTCGTCGTGTTTCGGCAGCTTCGTTCGTCGGCGGGCGGCGCGGGGATGTTGGGCAACTTCGGCCGCTCCCGCCATAAGATCACGAATAAGGAACTGACCAGCGTCACCTTCAAGGATGTCGCCGGCATCGACGAGGCCAAGGAAGAAGTCACCGAAATCATCGAGTTCCTGAAGAATCCCAAGAAGTTCCAGCGGCTCGGCGGGCGGATCCCTCGCGGCGTGCTCCTGGTCGGCGAGCCCGGCTGTGGCAAGACGCTATTGGCCAAGGCCATGGCCGGCGAGGCGGATGTGCCGTTTTTCTCGATCAGCGGGGCTGACTTCGTGGAGATGTTTGTCGGCGTGGGCGCCTCGCGGGTGCGTGACCTCTTCAAGTCCGCCAAGGAACATTCTCCCTGCATTATCTTCCTCGATGAGATCGACGCCGTCGGGCGTCGGCGCGGCGCGGCCTACGGCGGCGGCGGCCACGACGAGCGCGAGCAGACGCTCAACGCGATCCTCGTTGAGATGGATGGTTTTGAAACCTCGGATCAGGTGATTGTGATCGCCGCGACGAACCGCGACGACATCCTTGATCCCGCGCTCACGAGACCGGGCCGGTTCGACCGTTCCGTATATGTACCGCTGCCGGATATCAAGGGCCGGCTCGAAATCCTGAAGGTCCACGCCAGCAAGATCAAGATGTCTCCCGATGTGGATTTGATGCGTCTGGCGCGGGGTACGCCGATGTTCAGCGGCGCCGAACTCGCCGCCATCATCAACGAAGCCGCCATCATCGCGACGATGCAGACCAAGGACATGGTCGAGATGGAGGATCTGGAGGAGGCCCGCGACAAGACCCGCTTCGGCCGATCGAACAAGAGCCGGGCGATCGAGGAAAAGGAGCGCAAGGCCACGGCCTATCACGAGGCGGGTCACGCCATCCTTCAGATCATGCTGGAGGACGCCGATCCGCTCCACAAAGTGACGATCATCCCACGTGGCCAGGCGTTGGGCGCGACGATGGCCCTGCCCGACAAGGATCGCTACGGCTACGGCCTCAAGTGGCTGGCGGCGACCATTCGTGTGATGTGTGGCGGCCGTATCGCCGAAAAACGCTTCTCCAACGACATCAGCAGCGGCGCGGCGATGGACATCGAACAGGTCACGCGCCTTGCCCGGGCCATGGTTCTCGAGTGGGGTATGAGCGACAGACTTGGTTTCGTGAAATATTCGGTCATGGACCGCAACGAGATGGTCTTCGACAAACCCTATTCGGATGTGACCGGCAAGATCATCGACGAGGAGATTCGCAGCTTTGCCGACGCGGCCTACCAGGATGCCCAGAAGCTCCTGGACGATAACTGGGAGAAGGTCGAGGCCGTCGCCCAGGCGTTGCTGAAATATGAGACGTTGGATGTTGAGGAAGTAGAGCGACTCTGTCGAGGGGAATCGCTCGACAAACCCAGTCTCTCCGGATTACTCAAAGATGAGGCCGATCCCCCGTCGTTGCCCAAGGCAATCCCCGTCGTGCAACCGCCGGAGCCGGAATTGCCCGACGGGCTGTCCGACGGCTCGCTCCCACAGCCGGGCTAGCACTTCTTTTGGACTTGAAAACGGAACGATGGGCTGCTGGATGAAGACAACCCAAAGGGAGTCTGGATGTTCGCGCGGTTGCCCTCAGAGTCCCGGGTCCACGGATTATCCTCTCCCCCCCCCATTTTGAAGCGACTCTTGTGCGTTCTCTCTCCAATTGTGTTATGATAATAGCGGTGGAAATCTCCCGAGGCGAACTCCACCCTGTCATTCGGGGGCCGTTCCTCGTGGGGGAGTTTCGAGCGATTTGTTTGTCAGGCAGCGCGTATCATGGCCAATGCGGAAGTGGTAGTGGTCGGCCCGGGCGAGTTGCCCATCATTGCCGATCTATTTAACGACATGTTTCGACCGCCACAGGACGTCGAATTCTTCCGGCGCCGTCTGGTGGGTCGCTACAATCCGCTGCTGCTTGTTGCCAACGTCGAGGGTCGGCCGGTCGGTTTCGCCACCGGCTTCGAGCTTAAGCCGACCGTCTTTTTCTCGTGGCTCACCGGCGTTCTACCCGACTATCGGCGGCAATCTATCGCCTCGCAACTTCACGAGGCCCAAAGCGCCTGGGCCGCCGAACACGAATATCCATACATTCGCATGGAATGCCACAACAGCCATCGACCCATCATCCACATGGCCGTCGCCATGGATTTCAAGATCGTCGGCGTTCGTTGGGACCAGGATCGCCACGACAACCTCATCATCTTTGAGAAGTCACTGAACGATTAAACAATCGTTGCACCTGTGGATTGCAGAGTACGGCCGTTGACCTGATCCAATGAAATAGGTGGATTGAACCCCATTTTTCACGAGATACTTGACGCAGGGCTGCTTCGTTTCCAGGCAATTCCTCAGTCCAACCATTGCGATCGCTTTTTCAGCTTTTCCGGAACATAGGTTTCCGTTACGAAACTGATGCTCTTGGTCAGCAGACTCTCGACTTCCATCTTGAAGCCGTGGCGCAGCATGAGTGCAAACTCCTTCTCCCAGTCTTTCTTCCCCTTGAACCACGGGTAATTCAGGATCTGCTTCGAGCGCTTGATGTCCTTGTCGTCGATGGCGATTTTCACGTCGTCGCTCAACCCGTAGTCCTCGAAGTCCCGGCTGCGGACGCCGATGAACTTCGCCTCCGGGATCGCCATCCGCTTCGATTCAAAGGCCAGGTTGATCGATCCCTGTTTGATGACGCTGTAGATGTAGTACCCCCACGGGTCATTATCCAACAGACAATAGACCGGCAGGCGCAGCTCGTTGTGCATCCGGTGCAGCAGTCGGCGGACGCCGCGCGGGGGCTGACCGTTGCCGTGTGTGAGGATGCAGTTGTGTTTCTTCCAGAACTTGTCCTCGTTGAACCGCTGCCAGACGGTATCCTTTTCGACATGGAGGATATATTTCGCGTCGCACTTCCGAAACTGGAAGACCTCCGGCTCGACGATGCCCGGTACGCCATACCCCCCGGCCCCCATCCGCCGAAGATCGATCTCGTCGCCCCGGCTGACGATCGTCAGGTTTCCGGCGATGGTACCGCGGCTGCCGGCGAAGACGTGGAGTTCCTCGCGCAGCGACGCGAGGGCGACCTCGAGATCCTCGATGATCGGATCGCTCTCCTTCTGGTCGTCGAAGGTCTTTTCCTTCGTACCGGGGATGGTGTGCTTGCTCAGGTAATACAGGCCACGAATGCTCACGGTCTTGTCTTCGTCGATGAGCTTTTTGCAGCCGCTGGCAATCAGCATCGTCTGCATGAAGCTCTTGGCCTTGTTCAGATCGAAGAAGTTGCGGGTAGCAGTCTTGTTGCCCATCTCGATGATGCGTTTGCGCTTGTTGTAATTGGCATTCGAGAGGGTGCGCATGGGGATTTTGATCGTCGGATCTCTTCGCTTTGCGGCGGTGGTGCCCACTGCCTCGGCCAGGGCGACGATCTTTTTCGACGTGGGCGACTTCTTCCCTCGTGCAGTGCCCGCCCGCTTGGCCGCCGTCGCGGAGGTCTTTTTGGTTGATCGCTTTTGGGTGGTTGTCTTCTTGCGTGTGGTTTTTTTGGCCATCCGTTGCCCTCGCGTGCTTCGTTGATTCCATTGACTGGACATGCTATAACTTCAGATAGTGTACGATTCGCAGTAGAATTGCAAATCCGTCAAGGCATGAATAATCCCAAATCACCCTTGGCAGAGTGCCTATGATTGGATAAAATTGTTGATGGGTGCTGTATGTCGTCTTCCGTAGTCGAGCCAAAACGAGGATCAGACGTGGGCCGGGTGATTGTCGATGTAGTGGTTCAGAATGTAGACGACCTCCGTCGGTTCGAGCGCGGCGAAATCCCGACTGATCAGATCCGTTCAATTACTGTCAAAGCCCTGGTCGATAGCGGCACTACCTTTTTCTGTCTCCCGGAATCCATCGTCGAACAACTTCATCTTCCGTTTAACCGTGAGCGAGAAACACGATCTGTAACCGGCCCGCTAACAATGAAAATCTACGGCGGAGCGCGTATCGATGTGCTCGGTCGAGCCTGTGACGTCGAGGTCATGGCCTTACCCGCCGGTACTCAAGTCCTGCTCGGTCAGATTCCGCTCGAAACGCTTGATTATTGGGTTGACGTAGTGAATCACCGCTTGGTGGGCAATCCCGAGCACGACGGTCAGTGGATGGCCGAGGTGTTCTAAAACCTTCTCGATCGAACCCACATCTACCATCCCTCGATGCTATGGTTATACTGAGTTTACCGAAGCCCATTTGGGGAATGAAACACTCGGTTCGAACATTTATCCGAGGAGGAATCCACTATGACCAAATTACGCCTGTTTACCCCCGGTCCCACGATGGTCAGCCCCGAGGCGATGCTGGCCATGGCTCAGCCGCTGGACCACCACCGCACCGCCGGGTTCCGCGAGATATTACGCGAATGCGTCGAGTTGCTTCGCCACGTCCTTCAGACCGAGACGACGCCGCTGGTTGTGACTGGCAGCGGGACGGCGGCGATGGAGGCGGCGATCATCGGCTGCTGCCGGCCGGACACGAAGACGCTCGTGTGCCACGCCGGCAAGTTTGGCGAGCGCTGGCGGGACATCCTCGTTCGTTTCAAGCTGCCGCACGATGAATACACCCTGGAATACGGCCACGGCTTCAAGGCCGAGGCGATCGCCTCCAGGCTCAAGGCCGCGCCCGACATCAAGGCCGTCATCTTCGTCCACTCCGAGACCAGCGCCGCAAGCGTGAGTGAGTGCCAGGGCATCGCCAGGGTCTGCCGCGATCACGGTGCGTTGTGTCTGGTGGATGGTATCACGTCGATCGGGGTGATCCCGTTCAAGATGGACGAATGGGGGGTGGATATTGCCGTGACCGGATCGCAGAAGGCGATGATGCTGCCGCCGGGCCTCGGCATTGTTGCGGTCAGCGATCGGGCCTGGGAGGTGATCGACTCCCACCAGGCCCCGGCCTACTACAACGATCTGAAGGCCTACCGCAAGAGCATGGAGAAGTTCGACACACCCTATACGCCCAACAACCAGATGGTCAGCGGCCTGAAGTACACGCTCACGCAGATCAAGGAGACGGGCATTGAAAACGTATGGACCCACTCGGCTCTGTTGGCCAAGGGAACGCGGGCCGCAGTTGAGGCGATGGGGCTGAAGGTCTTTGCGGCGGATCCGGTCGATTCGGTGACGGCTGTCTGCGTGCCGGATGGGGTCGACGAGGGCCGGTGGCGCAAGGATCTGCGGAACAAGTTCGGCATCCACTGTGCCGGCGGCCAGGGTCACCTCAAGGGCAACATTATTCGGCTGAACCACATGGGCTACGTGGACGAGGTCGACACAGTCGGGGCAATTGCGGCGATGGAATGGACGCTGGCCGCGCAGGGATACAAGTTTGAGATCGGATCGGGTACGGCGGCGTTTGGGCGGGTGATCAGTGGTAGTTGATTCACGCGGTCAAGATCGTCTGATCTTGGCTGCCGCATCATCACGCCGCGAAACTTGTGACGGTGCACTATTTCGATAGGTGACACATGAATTTCAAAGGAAAACGTACTCGACATACTCGTTGGATTCACGCTCCACCTATCGTAGTGCAAATTGAAGTAGAGGCCGTGTTCCCCATTGATGATCCCAGTGAGCCCTGCTATGAACCGAAAACAGTGGAGTTCCTCCGTAAAGTCCACTCCAAGGCAAAGGCCGGTGATGTTGAATGGCTCAAAGGAATCGGCGAAGTATATGCGAAAGTTTCAGCCTAGCGAGCTTGATCCTCAAGTTTGACAAACTCCATCGCCGCGCAGGTGACGCAGTTCTGGGCTTCGGGCGTGACGGCTTGGTGATAGTGGAGCAATCGCGGCCGAGCCTGCCCATCCAGCGCGCGGCTCAGCGCGTAGATGCATCCGACACTGCATATGTGGGTGTCGTTGTCGCGATCCGCGACGACTTGGCGGAACCCCTCCGGATCGTCTCCTTCGATGTGTGAGAGTGCAAGACGGTCAGATGCTTCTACTTGCGCCAACGCCTCCGAGTTGAGATCGCGATCATCCATAAAATAACGACCGACGTGGCTCAGATCGGCCCCGGCAATCAGGCAGGTCTCTCGATCATCCGCCGTGATTTCCTCTCGCAGCGCCTCGGCGAACACCATCAAATCCACGCCGTTTCCATTCACAGGCGCCGTACCGGACGGCCCGCAGGGATCGGGACACAGATAGGGCGCGATGGCGACTTTCCGATCGCCGAGCAGGTGTTTAAGCAGGATGACCTGAAGTTCGATCGAATGTTCCGCGAGATGATCCAGCTCATTTTCACATAGATCGAAGCCACATCGCTCGTCCAGCCGACGCATGAATGCGCCGTCGTGCGGAACGATCCCGAATGGGGTATCGAAATCCATGCGAGTGCCGACGACCGAGCGCGATTGGCCAAAGTGATTGGTGCCGAGGATGACGAATCGCGTGGCAGTTGTCCGCTGAACCAGATCCTGGTATGCGGCGGCATAGCAGGGGGCACCTCGTTCGTAGTCCAGATGCGGGGCGACGATGCCGACGACTCGATTGTGGGGGCTCGCGGTGGATTGCGCCAGATCATCACAATCCATTTTCCTATTTGGGTTTCGTTCTACGAGCAATTCATCGAAGTAATCGCCGAGCCGATGGATCGGCGCGCCGAGTGATTGGACGTCGCGGACGGGCCGATTCGACTTATTTCGATAGTCGGCGACCAATTGCTCCATGTGGGTGTCGAAACCCGGACCTTCTAGAAAGCGTGCCTCGTCCAGTTGGCGGATGAGCTGATCGAGTTGCTCGGTATAGAGCATGCGGCCGAATCGTCTGTAGAAGTGCGCCTGGATCGTCGATCGGTCATGGCTGCCATCCATATAGACCAGGACAGAGAGCGTGGCTGGGGAGAGTGTGAAGACGGAGGTTGCAATCCCGGAGGCATCGCGAAGATCGTACGAGCCGGGATGTGCCTGGGATGGTTGGACGTCCACGGGACGGAGCCTGGGGTACACCATAGGGTCGAGATCGGACATCGACCCATTCTAACCCACGTCCCATTCGTTTCAAAATGCCGGGCAGACAATTGCCCGACTCATCGATTCAAGCAGTTGTCGATTCGTTCTCGTTGTCGACGATGATGCGATAGAACTCGTCGGCGTTTTCGGCTTCGATCAGGCCGTTGAGAACCTTTTCGTTTTTGACCATGCGGCTGAGCGTGGCCAATGCCTGGATATGGGTGCTTGTGGCGTTCGTCGGGCTGACGAGCAGGGCGATGAGGTTGATCGGGAGATTGTCCACAGCCGCGAAGTCGATCGGCTTGACTGGACGGCCAAACACGATGACCAGTTCCTTGACGGCGTCGCACTTCGCATGCGGGATGGCGAATCCGTGACCGATGCCGGTTGATCGTTGTGCCTCACGATCGAGCACCGCCTGGAGCAGCAGATCTCGCTTCTCCGTCGTACCCGATTCGACAAGATGATCTACCAGGGCGGTAATGGCCTCGGTCTTATCCGCGGCTTCGAGGGGAACCTTGATCAGTTTGCGGGGAAGGTGGTTTGTCAGTTTCATTCGTCGCGTATCCGGTATCGAACTAAATCGCGGTATCTTAGCATCCCATGCTCAGGAACTCAAATCAGGCTAAAATCCAGTCCGAAAGGAGGATGCGCCTCTTATATCCAGTCCCATGTTCCAGGAGATGTTAGAAGGAACCCGTCGTGTTGACATCGGATGGCCCAGCCGTCCAACGATCTATAGCCCAAGGAGTCGGTTCACGAACAAGGGGAGGTCTGCCGTGGTCGGCCCATCCAGGTCGTTCATGTCGGCGGCACATATCTGACGCGGGTCCAAGACCGTACCGATCAACACCCCGACAAAATCGGTGATATCATCGCCGTCCACCAACCGATCGCCATTCAGATCCCCCTTCAATTCCACGTCAAACAAGATTGTATCTCCGACGACATCCATCACGACGGGAGCCGATTGCCCCATCGCATCCCACAATGCGTAGGCCAACTCGCCTCTGTTGAAGGGATCGACACCTGCATTCGGGTTGTTGTCACGGAGAAACTCGATGTATTCCCGGCTCGTGGCCTGATAGTACAGCGTGACGTGGGCGCCGGTGGCATAGCTCGGAATGTCGTAAAACGTGTCATCCCAATACTGCCCGTCGGCGTAGTTGTAGTTGACCGGACTGGCCTGTACCGCGGCATAGCCGGCATTGGTGAATCCGCGGGGGGGGATTCGGTTGTCCTTGAAAATCGCATTGGTCAACACGAAGTGATGTCCCGGGCCGGGCGTCAGGTTGTACTGAGCGGCCAACGCGGCATCGGCCCCGGCCTGAACCTCATAGACCTTGGTCGTGGCGGTATCGAGTGTGGCGGTCACCGTATCGTAACCGCCGAAAACGGCTATAGGCGTCGTCGTGCTGGTGCAGTCGAAGAACTCGACGGTCAGCCAGATTCGGCGGCCCTCGGGATAGCCGCTCGGAAGTTTATGACCGGTCTGGTTGGTCACTGTCACTTTCAACTGATCGATCCCCGTCATTTGCGGATCGTCCAGAACCACGGCCATGTCGGACGCGAGATCGAGCATTTGAATGTTTCGCAGCTTGTTGTCTTGAAGGGCGGTCACGGTGGCCGCGTCGAGATCCTGCCCGTTCACCGGATCGGGGGGTGGGAAGCCCGCGAGCGGACCGTTCGGTCCGTAGTGCAGCGCGATGGCGTCGAGTACCCAATGGCTGGCGCCACTGAAGGTGTGCTGGGGGATGTCGTTCCGGTCGCCGCCGCTGAAGGCGCAGCCCATGGCGGTGTGCCGCGGAACGTGGCAGTCCTGACACGACGACACGAATGTCTGGCCCGGCGCACCGAATCGCCCGCCCATGTCTACCCCGTTGCCGACGGCGAAATCGCTCTTGAGCCACTCGCTGTAGGTGCGTTCAACCGGCACCATCTCGTACTTGTTGCCGGTCGGATGGCCTGCATCGGGATCGTTCAGGATAAAGGCGGTTCCGGAGGCGTTCGGGCGAAAGTGCGGATTGCTCACGTCGTGACAGGTTGCGCACAATTCCGCTCGCGTATGAAATGGTGATTGGTAGGTCGGGCAGCCTGCGGGATCACCCAACTGGTCAACGCATTTTCCAAATGTGATCCCGAGATGAAAGTTGCTGCATTCCACGCCGGGTGGGGATGGAAAGCCGTCCTCGACGAGCGGAAACGGCCCGCGGCGACGATCGAACGGATCGACGACGTAGCCGCCATTGCCACCGTTGCCGGGGCTGCTGGGTGATCCAAGGTCCATGGACTGAATGGGCGCGTCGGCGCCAAGATCCAACAGGATTGTGTCGTCGATCGGCGGGGCGTCCAACATCGGATCGAATGGATCGACCATCCGATGGCAGAATGCACAGGTGATGCCGTCCCGATCCTCAAAGGTGATTGCCGAGCCGTCGGTCGGTGTCGATCGTCCCTCGAGCCAGGCCTTGGGCGAATGGCATCGGATGCACATATCGCCCGAACCCGGCGCGTCCGCCTCGGCAATATCGAGACAGGCGTAGAACAATGGATCGCGAGCCGCCTGTGCCATCAGGCTTCCCGACCACTCCTCGGGAATCCGAGCCGAGTTCATGCCGGGAGGACCGAATCCCTGGTGGCAGCCGGTGCATTCGAAGGCGGCGGGGATGATCTCGTTGGCCGGATCCAGCCCGTTCGGTTGTGTCCCTCGAATATAGAAATTGTTGATCGTCGTTGGCAGCGGCAGGGGACCGGGCTGTGCGAAGCCAGTCGCCTCAACGGAAAGAACAATCGTCAATCCACCCAACATGATAACTGAAACTCTCATGACATGACTCACAAAAAACATTGGTATAGATTTTTCCTGG
>JBHHUV010000017.1:0-16799 GCA_046754005.1 Phycisphaerae bacterium
GACGTCTACCGGCTCCGTCTGATCATCGATCAAAGTCAACCCCACCACGCCATGGGCCGGAAAGGGACCGTTGAGAATCGTGGGATGAAGCTTGAACCCCCGCTGCGGGGCCTGGGCCATTTTCAAGGATGGCACGGCAGCGAGTGCGGCGACGTTTAATTGATCACCGTTGACAGCGGCGTAGTAGGCGGAATGACTCAGCGGCGCCATCAACTCAACACCCGCTTCACGAAGTCGTGTCCTCTCAGCCGGCGAAACGGGCTCGGAGAATTGAACGACAAGGTGGCGCACTCCCTGATCGGGCACAAGTTGCCGAACGGTCTGGGCGACCTCCGCTGAGGGCCTGTCGGGAACGGGGGCGGGATCGATCGATCGCCAGGGAATTTGTGCCAAAGCGGGTGCCGAGACTAGCAAGAGGCCGAGTACGAATGTGATGATGACAACGGTCGCGCGCAACATGACCGCAACCGGATTACGCGGGAGATTGGTTTTGAGCATGGACTATTCCCTCTGTCGGGCTCACCTGGAATGATGGAACAACGCCATTACTTCGGACTCGCATTATAAGGTATCGGAACGACCGATACAATCCGGATTGTACCACGATCCAAAAGATTGATTATAGGGGATTGTTTTTTTCGGACAGATTGCCTGAAACACAACGAGCCAAGCGGCCCCATCAACATTTGTGGGGTGCCATGCTTACACATCCCAGCTGTATCGGGATGAGTAAGCATGCTATGACACACATCTCGCCGTCCATCGTCCCCCAACCACGTCGTATCCCCATTATCAAAACCCTGAGCATAAGCGAACGGCTAGGCTCGACTCCAATTCGACGAAATCAATTCACATGGCCGAGGTACGCATCTCCATCGGTTGCTTGAGCAGCCAGAGGCTGAATACGCTGAAACAGATCATGCCGACGAGCATCGGGAGCTGGCTGCGGAATGCCCCCCGTGCCGTGCCGAACAGCCGCAGAGACGTCTTCTGCGCGACCCACAGGCTGTAAACATGGCCGATGAGCACCAGCAGCACCTGGATCAGCCAGAGCGTACCCAGCGAGATCATCGGCGGGATCGTCCAGCCGGCGGTGCCGAATAGATTCCAGTTCCAGCCGAACGGATCCGAAACCATCGCCAGAACCTTGGGGCCTTCCATCAGCAGATGTTCGAGGTTGTGGGCGATGTGGTAAAACAGGGCGATGGGCAGCAGGGCATAGGCGTACCGGATGAAGTAATCCCGATAGCGAAGCGGTTCGCTGCACGAGTGACCATCGCCCACCCACTTCGAGACCGCGACCAGACCTGCGTAGATTGCGATCGGCGTGAGCATAAGCACGGCCATCCCCAGGCTGAAGCCGAGCATACGACCCACATCGGCCGACGCGCGAATGGCGCCGATGAATTGATTCCAGACGGGCGTCATCGTCAGGCCATGGAAGCCGGTGATCGAGAGCATGAGCAGCGCGAGATAGGCCTCGTCGGTCCTCGGTTTGCCGGCGACGGCCAGATCGCTGCCCCAGGGGCGAAGGTTGACGGCCAGGTTGTCGTGCGGGCAGGCCTGGATGCATTCCATGCACTGAATGCAGTAGGTGTTGGTCTCCAGTTTTCCTGGATACAGAAACGTCGGGCAGCCGTAGGCGGTCTCGCTGCCCTTGACGCACTCCTTCGTGCGGCATTTTTCACAGACGCCGTGCTCGCGGGGACGAACCTCGGTGCCGGCGAAGAGGGCATAAAGCCCGCTGACGCGACCAACGAGACAGCCGTATCGACAGAAACTCTTGCGATCAAACAGAAGCGCGCTGACAACGGCCATCAGCAGCATGGCGACTGCCAGATAGGCGGTGATCCGCGGCTTCATGGTGACGCCGAACCCCAGCTCGATCCAGGTCAGGCCGACGAAGAGGATCGTGGCGAGGGAGATGTTGCGGATGATCCTGGGCCAGCGGTAACCGAGGCTGAGACCGTCGTCCGACTTTTTCCACAACTTGAGAAAGCCGAAAAGCCCGTCCTGGCCGAACGAGAGTTTCTCCGCCCATCCGGCGAGCGCGTCCCAGGGACAGACATAGCACCAGGCCTTTCCGGCGAAGAGGATCAGGACAATCAAAAGCGCCCACCAGATGGTCCACGTCAGGATCGGGGCGATGTTCAGCGCCGGGTTCTGGTTACCAAACAAGCCGGCGGCGATGATCAGCAGAAACGCGACGACGAAGAATGCCTGAAGACCGAATCGAAAGATTCGTGAGCGCAGCGCCGCACCCATCCAACTAATCGACAACACGTCGAACCGATCGGAATGGATCGCGGTTGACTGGGCATCCACGGGAGTTCTGCGCGCGGTCCACCGCCCCCGGCCGCGCCTCGGATTGAGCACAGTGGCCGCCGAAATGATGGGCAACGCCAGCGCACCCGCCGCACCGATCACAACCTGTCCACTTGCATGGCAAATCGGTGTTTGTTCGCATTCCTGTATCGTGCTTCGATCCAGCACATGGGGAGCATCGGCGTCCCGCCGGTCTTCTTTTTCTTTTTGTTGAACCGTGGATGCGCTAGCTTCTGGCCGGTGCGAATTGCCGATCGCGTGCCGCACACCCATATTCGCGTGGATCGGACCACCCAGGCTCACCTGTTGAGAGGGCCATCTATTTTTCGCTATTCGCCATTCGCTATTCGCTATTGTCTCCCCGCCCCGGCGACTGAGCCAGTCGAATACGCCAAAGCTGACGATCAGCACAAGCGCGATGGAGGCATAATAGAGCCACGCGGGGATGCCCCACATGGAGTGCATGAAATAGGCCGCCGGATCCTCCTTGAACAAGGCCCGATGCTCGGCACTGCACAATTCATAGGTCTTATCAAGATAGGTGGCGGTGAAAATCGGCCGGTCGCCCAGTGGCGTCCGACACACAACACACTTCAGCGCGAGATAGTGCCCGGGATCGCGCTCAAACATTCTTCTGCAACGATCGCCACAGAAGTAGTAGGTCCGGCCGCCATACTCGCTGTGGATGTCCCAGGCCGTGTTGACTTCCATGTGGCAGACGACGTCGACGATTCGTTCGTCCATAGCAGCGGGTGATGAGTTCCTCGCGTCCGGTTGCGTTTCATTCCACGCGGGAAGGTTCGTGATGCCCACCACGGCCAACAGCGATACCAGCAGGAGATAGGGAAATGCGATCTTCAATCGATTCATGCCGCGATTCCCTTCGATGTTGTGGATGTCCCATCCGTTTGAGCAATCAATCGCCGAGCCCGTTTCTTCTGGAGGGCGCGAATGACGATGAATCCGATGACGAGCATGAACGAGACGATGAGGATATACGACGCCGAGGCGCTCGGCTGGCCGGCAATCAACAGAAATGGGATCACCTCTGTGCGGCCTTCAACTTCCATCGAGAGTTCGATGATATACTCCCCATCGGAGGGAAACGTAAACTGAAACTTGTGTTCATTGTCGAACGGCGGCCGCTCGGTAGAAGGCATCACGACCAAGTTGTCGCCGAAGGTGCTCGTTTGCAGAATGCGTATCGTGACCGGCCGGGCATAGACCTCTTTCGTCTCGCGATTCTTGATGTAGAAGGCCAGGTTGGCCGGTTCGCCCGGCACGGGGATGCCGGGGTACGAGGTGAGCAACACGTCATACGGCCCGGTCTTCGCGGGATATTCGAGCGTGGGTCGCTGCGGGTAGTTTTCCTTGTAGGAATAGTGCGGCAGACCGAGGATGTGGTGACCGGAGGCGGTATTTACGAACACGAGAGTAGTTATGAAAGTGATGAAGGGTACGAGGGACCTGGCGCGGGAATGAGCGGGTGCGGCAGGTGCGTGGGAAAGCGGCCGCGCGGACTGAAGTCCGCGGCTCGTCTCCGTATTTCGAGCACGCCCCTTGGATTCGGGCAGGCCGATCGTATAGTACAGTGCCCCATCCCCACAGTGACGAATACAAACACCACAGTTGTCGCACTCGATCGACTCGGACTGCGTAATCGGATTGATCCCCGCCTCGCACACCGGGATACACGCGCGGCAACCGGTACAAGCCTCGCGAGCCAGCCGAACACGGACGGGCCTCAGCCGGCCGATCAGCCCGTACAACGCACCACCGGGACACATCGACCGGCACCACCAACGCGGCGAGACGAGCAGCTCAAAGGCAACGATCAAGCCGAGCAGAACCAGCATGGCGATCAGTTCGGTCCCGAAGATCCAGGCATGGATGACACGGCTGATGACGGCGGGGGGGTAGATCAGTGCAAAGATCGGCGCCGAGAGAAGGGCGGCGAGAAGAAGACCGACAAGGAGAACGAGATACTTGTTCGCATGGGAAAATCGAACCGCTCCGGGCTCGATCTCGGCGAGGCGAAGCAGGCGCCGCAGCTTGCCGGTGATTTCAAAGAGCAGATAGCCAGGGCAGATCCAGCTACAGAAAACCTTGCCCAGCAGCAGCGTCAACGCGACCGGAATCAGGATCGACACGATCAGCGGCCAATGAACCCGTTTCGACGCGGCGACGGTCTCCGCCGCCGCCAGCGGATCGGTCAAACTGACGCCGAAGAGCCGCATCGACCAGGCGGTGCCCTTGTAAGCGTCAAGAAAGGCCTGCGGATCGTCGAGTTGTTCGACATAGGGATGGATGATCTGCGTGGCGACTTCACCGCGCAGGCCGGCCATGAGTTGCGGATCGTCAATCGACCGAGCGGCACGGTAGTGTGCATAGAGGCTGAGCAACGCCACGGCGGCAACGAGCAGCACAACGGAGCCTTGCACACATCGACGAACAATTTGCAGAATCATGCCGGAATCCCCCCATGTGCCGCGCCTATCAGAGCCGCACTTATCAGAGCCGCGACCGTAAGGGAGCGGTAGGCGTGTGTATTCGTAACCGCTTCCTCACGGGCGCGGCTCTGCTGGGCACGCCTCCGACGCGTCCGAACGACCCGAATCGCCGGTTCGCCCCGGACGACCGTTCTACAAATGTCTTCGCACATCCCGCAGCCGACGCAGTGCTCGGTAAACACCACCGGCGCCAGAAATGCCCCCGGCTCCAGCTTGATGGCCCGATTCCGCAACGGGCAAAACATGAAACACTCGCCGCAGGGGCCGCGCCGCTCGGCCACGGCGTCCACCTCCATCGGCGTCTGACCGAGATCCATCAGCAACGACTGTTCCTCGCGGAGACGCTTCGCCTTGTGCGACAGGCACAGATCCTCGATCAACTCCACCGAGCCCATGTCCGCATCGGCCTTGTCATCAAGCGGCAACAGAGCGCCGGTCGGGCACTCCGGTCCGCACTTCATACACAGCGTGCAACCCGCCCGGGCCGGATCGACATAGGGCGTGTGATACAATTCGCCGTCGGCCTCGGTAAAAAACTGGATCGCGCCGGGTCCGCAGACATCCTGGCAGCGATAGCAACGTATACACGCGGTGAGAAATTGTTTCTCAGGCAAGGCCCCCGGCGGGCGGAGGAGTCCCGCGAGCTTTTCGTAAGGACGTTTCACGGGCGGGTAGCCGATCGACCGGGCACGCTGAAAAATATGCGCCAGTCCGCCGACCAGTGCCAGACCGGCCGCGGTCACGAACGTGCGCAGAACTTGTCGCCGGGAGGCGCTCACGACGCGGCCTCCTTTTTCACGCGGATGGCGTGCGGATAGCGAATACACGATCGCTCGCAGCAACCGCAGCCGACGCAGGCCTCGGGATGCACCGTCGGCCGCTCCCACAGGCCGACGGTCATCGCCTCACTCGCTAGCGGGCAGGCCCGGAAGCAGGCCCCGCAACTCCAGTTGTTGTAGGAGTAGCACAAATCCAAGTCGATTTCGGCGATTCCAATGTGAACATTCCGCCGGATATCGTCCCGCTCCTTCTTCACGAGTTTCAGCGCACCGGAAGGGCAGGCCTCGGTACACTTGAGCCAATCGCCCTCGTCGCCCATGCACAACATGCACGCGGCCTTGCGCGGATGCATCGTCGGCGTGCCCGCGCCGGCTTCGCCCTGCGCAACCGAAACCAGTGCATGGTTCGGGCAGGCATCGACGCAGCGCATGCAGCGAATACAGGTGGCGAGGAACGCCTCCTCGTCCAAAGCACCCGGCGGGCGAAGCCGGGGCGAGGACTCCGCCCCCCACGCGGAGTCACCGGCTGTACCGAGGGATTTCCCCGACAGGTATACACCCCCGCCGATCGTGATGCCGACGGCGGCCGACTGCTTCACAAATTCGCGTCGTGTCAGTGCCATGTTCTTCGTTCGATCATTGCCCACCGTTCACGGTGAGCGGCTCCCCTGGCTGAGCATTATTACGCTCACACAACAGGTTCCCGCCAAATAGGTTCTCAATCGCCAGCCAGAAGGATTCACGCCAACGCGCACTGGCCACCGAAAGACCCCACTCCAGTTCATCCAGCCAGAATTGAATCCAGCCATTTTTCCGCCAGTCTATATAGGTTTGTCTCGCCGATTGAACGGCGTGCGCTGCCCGTGGTGGCGGAATCCCCAATGCCGTGTCGCCCCTGAGAAAGACGATCTCCGCCTCCGGCCCGCAGCTCAGACAATGAGCATAAATCACGCGGGCCGATTTACGGTGATAGATCGTCGAAAGAGCCACCAGGCTTCCTCCCTGTAGCAGCGTGTCTTCCATCGGAAAGATGGCTTGAACATGCGAATCGTCCAGATCTTGCAGAAGCCGTGGCAGTGTACGGGCCGAGAAGTCACCACGACGCCCATAGGCTGCCTCGGTCTGCCAGGCCTCGCTGGCCACGATCCGCTCCACGATTTCGCACTGTTCTGCTGAGAGTGGATGGGGGGTCCACAAATCCGAATCGGGGCGTTGCGCGGGTACATCGACCGTTTGATGACGTTCGTCAAAATATGGATGGCCCCACTTGCACTGAGTACATTTCGTACAGAAATAAAGCCTTCGCAGTGCCCAAAAATAACCCGACCGCCAGCGCCGACTTGCCTCCAGAATCCCCAGCGTCTCCCTTTCCGAGAGAAACCGCTCCCACAAGGCCCGTTTGTGTTCCAAAATCCGCCGCGTGGCTCGATCGCCGTCGGCGCCGGGCTGAGACTTCGGCCCATTCATCGGACCATCGAGATGTTTCAGCAGCGGGTTCACATCCGGTCCCGCATGCATCGGATGTGCATAAAGCGTCCGACTCTGTTTCAGATCATACAAAACCACAACCGAGACAATAACACCCCTCTCGATCCGATCGCCCGAGACCGGAAACATCACCCGCAATGAAGGGCCCGGCAAGGTTTTACACAAGATCGGAACCGGTTCAATCTCCTGACCCACATTCCGAAGCACGGTCCGCCGCGCATGGACAGGGGGGCTGGACAGGATCGTATCGATCTCCTCCGGCCATGCCCGATCGCGCGGGTGCTCCATCTCAACCGCACACGTGGGTGTTGATCCCGCCATGAAAACATCTCCGCACTCGTCAGAATTCACTGCCATGTAGCGATCATTGTACAAGCGTTCCATTCCATTCGTGTATTCGACTGGGGAGCATCGGCGTCTCGCCGGTCGTTTCTTCTTTGTTTCGACTGGGAGACATCGATGTCCCGTCGGTTAAACGGACAATAAAGTTCACCGACACCGCCGTACTCGGGTCTATGACAATATCCCCGGATTCCTTGCCGGCTTCAGCCGGACAGTTTTTCGTTTGCCACCAACTTCAGTCGGTGGCGGGCGCCATTCACAAATCACCTCAGCCGGCTTCAGCCGGGCTTTCATGATTCGATGCGTGGCACAGTCAAGTGCATCACCACACCTGAATATACGAGTCGTCCCGAAGAGTCGCATCCCTCTCTTGCCCCGAAGGAGCTTGCATCCGGGCTTGAAAGACGAACTCCCCAACAAACCCGCAATAACAAATGTGTTTATGCACTAGATCCTCTCAATCCGCGCCGCCAGCTTTTTGAAGTCGCACTGCCCGCTGACCGGATCCCACGCCCGGTGGCTCGTCGCGTTGACCAGCCACTTGTTCTTCTTCGGATCGGCGCTGTCCGCTACCGACAAGTTCCACGGGCTGAACATATAACCGGGCGGAACCTCGGTCCGGGCCGGGCGGATCATGCTGTCCAGTCCGACCGAGACGCGGGCTTCGTAGGATCCACGCCGCGTGACCAGTCGAACGCGCTGCCCGTCGCGGATGCCGAATCGCTCGGCATCCATCGGGTTCAACTCCACGTACTGTTCGGGCACCAGCTTGAGCGTCGTCGCACCGCGAATGGTCTTGGCGGTATGAAAGTGTTCATACACGACGCCGAGACCGAGCCAGAACGGATACAGATCCTTGTCTTTGTGATCCTTCAACGCCAGGGAACTGTCCTCGTAGGCGTCCAGATGCGGCAGTTCCGGAACCAGTCCCATGTTGCGTGCCTCGACCAGAATCTTCGGCTTGCCCTTGTTGGGGCCGTCGGTGTAAAGATCATCGATGAGGAAGGGGCCTTGTCCCGGTTTCCGCTTGTCGCCGTAAGTCATCAGCCGATCGGTGACTTCGTTCAGATGGGTGTAGTCCTGCTCGCAAAGCTTGAGTTTCGCCTTGCCGTCCTTGTGGCGGAAATCACCGTAGGGCCGACCGGCCCAGCCTTCCTGACCGAGATAGCGGCGAGGCGTGCCGCCGGCCCTGGCAATCTCGTATGTAGGCGCCGGCCACTGAATCCCCCTCAATGCGCGAAGCTGATCATACGGCGATGTTCCATCGCGCTGCTCGACATCCAGAATACCACTGAGATCGGCATCCGAACCCTTGCTCGCAGCAGCGATCTCCCGGAAGACGTCCTCCGGATCGTAGGCCATGATCCCATTGCCCATGCGGATTGTTTTCTCGAACGGGAAGATCTTCTCGGCCGGCAGACCTAGGGCCTTGGCCAGCGTCTTTCCCTTGTCGATGGCCATGTCCATGTCGGGCCGGCAGTTCGACGGCGGATTCCGCGTTCCGTCACAAATATACACCCGTCGTTCTGACTGGATGTACGTTCCGCCCGTCCACTCGCCCCAGGTCGCGGCGGGGAAGATGACGTCGCCGTAAAGGTTGTTCGGCGCGTGGCGATAGATTTCCTGAACCACGCAGAACATCTTGGTCAGGGCCGGTCGGACCAGGGTATCCGTATCGGGCAGGTGAACGTGCGTGGTGTACATCCAGAACATCGCGTCCAGCCCACCCTTCAGCGCCCGCTCCATCATGCCCAGGATCATGCCGGGGTTCGGCAGGGCGGAGGTCTGCGTCAACCGTTCACGCGGGATCCGCCAGCAGTCGGCAATGTGGTTCCGCCAGGCCTCGTGCTTCAGGGGCAGGTTGAACGGTAAACGGCCCGTCAGCCCGCCCATGAGACGTTCGCTCATCGCGTTGGGCTGGCCCGTCTGGGAATGGCTGCCACAACCGGGCCGACCGAGATTGCCGGTCAGCAGGTGCAGGTTGATGATGCTGATGGTGTTGTGCTGACCGTGAAGCATCTGGTTGTAGCCGATACCCCAGAAGGTGAGGACGCCACCGCGACCCCGCTGTCGACCCTGGATCGACGCCTCGGCCCAGGCTTGGGCGACCTTCTCGATGACTTCAACCGTCACGCGGCCCTTCTCGATGACCGCCATGCGCTCTACGACCTGCTCCGGCGAATACTTCTCCAGCACCCCCTCCTTGTAGGCCTTCCAGCCATGGGTATGTTTCTCCATCCACTCCTCGGACATGCAGGCCTGCGGATACTTCTTCATGATCACGTGGGCGATGGCGTTCAGATAGCTGATGTCTCCATTCAGGGTTGGAATGTGGAAGCTGTTTCGCGGATTGATATCCTCGAGTCCGACCACGGTGCCCGTCTTTCGCGGATCGGAGACGCACGTCGGGATGTCATGCTTCTGCTTGTGGTCGGCGACGCGCCAGAAGAGGATCGGATGCGCCTCCCGGGCGTTGTGGCCCCAGAAGGTGATCATGTCGGCCTCTTCGATGTCCTCGTAGCTCGTCGGCGGGGCGTCCGAACCATACGAATGAAAGTAGCCGGTCACGGCGGAGGTCATGCACATCCGGGCGTTGGCCTCGATGGAGTTGCTGCCGATCACCCCCTTCATCAGCACGTTCTCAATCCACTGGGCCTCCATCGTGAGCTGACCCGAGCCGTTGAGACCGACGAAGTTCGGTCCCCGGGTCTTGATGATCTCCGCGATGCGTTCGCTGACGATGTGTTCACCCTCCTCGTAGGAGACCTCGCGAAAGACCGCGTCGTCGAATCGACCCTTGGTCGAAGAGACATGTCCGCGGAGCGGGTCGCTCATGTCCTTGCGGACAAGCACCTTGGTCAGGCGATCGCGATAGATCGGCTCGTGGGCGTTGAGACCCTTGATGCACTGAATCCCGCGATTCGTCGGGTGCTTCTTGTCGGGCACCATCCCGACGACCTTGCCGTCCTCCGTCTTGATGAGCGTGCCGCATCCGACTCCGCAGTACGGGCAGGCCGCCTGAAGCAGACGCATGCCCTTGTCGCCGGGAGGATTCAAAACGGGCGCGGCCTGGGCCTTGACGAACTCATCGGGCAAAAATGAGGTCGCTGCGACAGCGGCCCCGGTGCCCGCGGCCATCTTCATGAATTCCCTGCGGTCGAAATTTTCCCCGTACTTGACCTTGCGGTGAATCGTGCAGGGAGGTTGGGTGACATCGAGAGGGTGGTCCGGTGTGCTACTCATCGCTAAATTCTCCTTGATGGCGTTTCGTGGTACCGGCCGGAGGCCGACGCTCCCCGGGGGGAATTACGACCGCGGTGATCAACAGATCTACTTTTGGGTTGGACGTTAAAGGTGTTCCCTGTGTATCCGGATGGGTGGCACGGTCTAGCGACGCAGTCGTTAGGCCGTGGGCGTCTCGAGCACCCAAGGCCTGGCTGCGCCAGCCTGTGCCACCCGAGCCATTGATCGACGTGCGACGGAGCCCTGGGTGCGCCACACCCGGAGGCTGCGAATCGCCGCCCGCGATGAGGGATCGACAGGCCGGCAGCGTCATGGGCGAGG
Source organism: Phycisphaerae bacterium (assembly GCA_046754005.1). Classification (GTDB taxonomy): domain Bacteria; phylum Planctomycetota; class Phycisphaerae; order UBA1845; family UTPLA1; genus CAYXGR01. The sequence goes on from JBHHUV010000017.1 coordinate 11,009, forward strand.
GCGCCAATGTGGACCAATGTCTGATATAGGCGACGATGTTATCGATGTCCTCGGCACTCAAATCGGCGATGCCCTGAGATCCGCCGCTGAAGGGCCGCATCGCCGTCCCTCGGCGCCCACGGATGATCGTCGCCTGAAGGAAACCGTCGGTCGCGGCCGCGAGAAAACCCTCGTTGTTCAATTCCGGCGCCCAGGAGCCTTTGCCCTCGTCGCCATGGCAGCCGGCGCAGAATGAGGTGAATAGCCGGCGACCCTCGGACAGGTTCCACGGAACGACAAAGCGATGCGGTATCTCCGAGCCTGCCGCTGTCGCAAACGGCGGGGCATATTCCCACGAACGTAGATAGGCAAGCACGTCGTTGATTTCGTCACTCGTCAGCACGAGGATCGACTGCGGCCCACGCTTGACCGGCCGCATCTCGGTGCCCGATCGGCCGAGGGCCATCGTCGCCATGAGAAATCCGTCGGAGGCAAACCGCAGAAAGTTGGGGTTCGATAGGGCCGGCCCGCTCGCCCCTTCGCCGCGCGAACCGTGGCAGCCGGCACAGTTGCGAGCATAGAGTTCGACACCCTTTTCCGGCCGCCCGTGGGGTGAACGGGCGACGCGCCGGAGTTCGGGTTCGTCCTTGAATTCCAACGATCGCAGAAATGCGACGAGATCCTCGATCTGCCGTGTGCTCAGTTCCGCGATGCCCTGCCCACCCTTGCGGAAACCCCGCATCTCCGTCCCTTCCTTGCCGAAGGTGATCCACTCCCGAAGCATGACATCCGTAGCATTTTTGAGAAAGAGCGGATGGCTCAGTTGCGGGCCGGTCGCCCCCTCCGCCTCGCTCCCGTGACATCCCGAGCAGGTCGCGGTAAAGAGCAATCGACCCGCATCCGGATCTCCCCGCTCCACGACCGATTCGTACCATTCGACCGATTTGTCCGGCTGAGTCTGCCAAGTGCGGATGCATCGAACCAGTGAGGCGAGATCCTCGTTGGAAAGGTGTCGCCACGCGGGCATCCCCGTCCCCGGCCGCCCCTCTATGAGCGTGTTGAGCAAATACTTATTAGATACCACCGTCAGAAATGCCTGGGTGTTCAGCGAAGGGCCGAGGTCGCCCGATCCGCCCTGCCCGTGACACATCACACAGTTGGCCTTGTAGAGGATCCGCCCGATCGATTCGGAGACAGCCTCGCAGTCATCTGTCGAGATCAGGCCCAACGCGGTATCGACATCACCCCGCGCGGGTTGCCACGATCGGATAAACGCCAGAAGATCGCTGATCTCCTGCCCGTCAAACACCCGCCACGCGGGCATCGCCGTATTCGATCGGCCGTGGATAATCGTGTCCCGCAGAAAGGCGTCCGACGCAACGGCCAGGAATGTTGGCGAGTTCAGGCTGTTGCCGATCCCGCCTTCGCCGCCCGTCCCATGACACGCCGCACAGTTGGCCCGATACAGCGCCGCGCCGACTTGCACATCGCCCCGCGCCGCGGATACGCGAGAGAGATCGGGCGGCGCCGACTCCCAACGCCGGATATAGTTCACCAGAAGCGTGATCTCATCTTCGCTCAGCCCGCCTTCGGATCGCCAGCCGATCATCTTCGTGTCGGGCCTCCCATGGGCGATCACATGACGCAGATAGTCATCACTGGCAACACCCAGCGTGTCCGACAGATTCAGCGACGGCACTATTACCTCAATCCCGCCGCGCCGTTCGACGACGATGTTTCGAACATCCCACCCATGCCCCCACGGATCGGCATCCGTCGGCCAGAGACCGACGCGCATCGTCGTGCCGTGTCCCTCAGCGCCGTGGCAGGCCGAGCAGAACATCTTGTAGAGCGTCTCACCCCGAACAGGAACAACCTCGCGCCGAGCAAGTGGCTTCGGCATATGACCGGCCGGCGCGGTCTTCCGGTGCAGGCTCATCATGTAGGCTGCCAGATCACGAGCATCGGCGTCACTCAGGCCGTAGTCGGGCATCGTCGTGTCGGGCGAGACCTGGCTCGGCAGCTTGAAGTGTTCGAACAGCCACTCCTCGACGGTGTGTTCACCGTGGATGTGGGAAAAGTCAAAATCGTGCTTCGTCTTGTCGCCGACGTAGGTGATATCCGGCCCAAGCACACCGCCCCGGCCGCGATACGTATGACAGCCAAGGCAACCGAGTTCGACAACGTGCCGTTTCCCCCTCCGAACGGCATCGGCGCCCGACAATGAGAGGCGAAGGGATGATTCGTCGATTGGCAACACCGCGGCCGCATCCTGTTCCGATGAACCCGCGAACAGGTCGGCCTCCCCGCCATAGAGATCGATCTCGGAATGACATCGGCCGCAGCTCGTATAGACAGCCCGGTCGCGCAACATCGGCGAAGGGCTGTGCGGCACGGGGATCCATTCAGATTCACCCTCCGCCCCGATCACAGTGGACCGCGACCAGCCGTGTGCCTGATCCTTCAGAATGGCGCGGCCCTGACCCTGATGACAGATCGTACAGCCAAACTTTTCAGTCGGGTGATGCCTGAGCAGATCCCCGGGATGGGTTCGCAAGGGCTGATCCGCATCCGCCATCGCGGGGTTTTCCACGCCGATATGACAGGTCGTGCAACGATCGATCGTCCCCAGTTCCTTGAGGTAAAGCTGTTGATGCTCGATCTTGAAGGACTGCGCGGCGCGGCGGCTGCGATCATCGGACGCCGAGGCAAGCAACACGTCTTGATAGTCCCGTTGGATCTCTCGCCATTCCCCCCGTGCATTCTCCTTCCAGGCCGCGGATGCCAAAATCAATAGCGAGGCCAACGAACTGACCAGCAGCACGACCTTCATGAGCTTGACTTGTTGAATGTCCATCGTGTTCTCAGTCCAGTTTTCAGTTTCCAGTTTCTAACGGGTAGGATGGGTCATCAGACCCATCTGCTGATCGTGCAGATCCGTAACAGCGACCCGCGACAAAACACCAGGATGCCACGTAGCGATGGGTGGCATCCCAATCGCCCCGTAGGGGCCAAAACATGCCAGCCCAGGGCAGAGCGAAGCGCCGCCCTGGGTTGTCACGATCACAACCACCCAGCCCTGAAAGGGCGATACAACCGGTTGCGGCCCTGGTTTCTTGCAAATTGTCTCTGTAAAAGATCACGTCTAATGCACCGGCCAATCACTCTGCGACCAATAGAAACCCCAATACGGTCCTCGGTGGAACGTGGCGAAGTAAGTCAGAATCAAGAATCCGACCAGGAAACAGGTGAACAACGCGATTGCCCCCATCCGCGTCGAGCGCGTAATCTTGACCACCCCGATCGACCAGATCGCGAACATCAACACGAAGATCGTCCCCGGATTCACGAAGGTGATCACGATCTGCGGCACATCCTTCGTCGACTCCCAATTCCGAAGCCATCCTTGTGTGACGGTGAACCACAACATGCCGATGAGGGCGGCGGCAGCAAACAGCGCGCTGGTCCACGCGACGCGCCGACCCTGCCGGTTGGTAAACCAAATCCCCGCATCCTCCTTCTCCCGATCCAGATAGGGCATCAGCCCCAGCCCCAGCACCACGATCGCAGGAATGCCGACGCCCCCCATGAAGCCCGAATACGACACCAGTTCCTGCAACCCCCGAAAATACCACGGCGCCTTGGCCGGGTTCTCGGGAACATTCGGGTTGGCCATCTCCCGAAGCGGAGCCTCGAACAGAATGCCGAGAATCAGCATGAGCAACACCGTCACCATCGTCACGGCCGCGACGATATAAATCACGTTCGGCCACGTGGTGATCGTGTTTTCAAGATTGCGGTTGACCGCCGCCGTTCGCCCGCGCATCAGGCCCATCAGCCCGTGGGTTTTCATCTGCGGATCGGAGACCGGCACGCCACGATTCGCTTTCGGTTTGGAATACACCGCGTCGGCACCGGCCGGTCGAACCAGCCCGCCGTCCTTTCGAATCCGCCAGAAGTGAACGGCGATCAGGATCGTCATGACGATCGGCAGTACCATGATGTGAAGCACATAGAACCGGATCAGCGCCTCCTGGCCGACATAATGTGCCCCGAGGAGCAGTTCCTTTTGGAAGCCGCCGATGTCGATCATGGCCGTGATACCGAGCGCGTCCGTCAATTCTCTCGGCGATTCGGCGATGCTGGAGCCGATCGTCACCGCCCAGTAGGCGAGCTGATCCCACGGAAGAAGATAGCCGGTAAAGCTGAGTGCGAGCGTCAGTACGAACAGGCCCATGCCGACCACCCAGTTGAACTCGCGCGGTTTCTTATAGGCTGCGGTATAAAAAGCACGGGCCATGTGCAGAAAGACGCAGGCGACCATCGCATGGGCGGCCCAGCGATGCACGTTTCGGATCAATCGCCCGGTCGGCACCACGGAGATGATGTCCAGCATCGAGTCATAGGCCTGGTCCACCGACGGCGTATAATAGACCATCAGCAGCACGCCGGTCACACAGAGAAGGATAAAGAGAACCAGCGTGGCGACACCCAGCCCGAAGGTCGTCGTCGCCTTGATCGCGTGTAAATGGGTGCGCACGGGAAGAATGTGAAGAAAGAAGTTCTCGAAGATCGTCTGCGACTTCGCTCGATCAGACGTGGGCCGGCCATGGCGGATCAACGAATCACGAAACGCCCTGGGAACAGAAACCAGGTTCGAACCGAAATCCCCCAACGCCCCGGGATCACCCACCGCCCGCTGTGCCCGCTGCGCCGAGTTTCCCTTCTCGGTGTCTTCACCCTCCGAAAGCATATAGTTTGTTTCCCTGCCGTCCATGTTGTCGCTCCTGATACCCGGCTGCGATCACACCTTGAAATACGTCCTCGCTGTGCCGAGAATTCACTCTCGGCACCTGCCCATCTCGGCACCCGCCGCGATCACACCTTGAAATACGTCCCCATCTTCTTGGCCTTCAACGTATCCGCCGTCAACTGACCCTCCGGCGAAAGCTCCAGTTCCACCCACACCAACCCCTTCGGTGCCGGGCCGCCCAAAACACGGCCCTCGGCGTCGAAGACCGATCCGTGGCACGGGCAACTGAAATGTCCGTCCGCCTCCCGCTCCGCGATACAACCCAGATGGGTACACACCGACGAAATCGCGTGGAATCCCTCTTCGTTTCTAAACAGCCAGAGCTTGTTCTGCGGCAGATACGTCGCCGAGCCGACGGCAAATCGATTCGGCGGACCCAGCTTGACCTTCGAGTTCGATTCCGGAAAGACCGACGGCATCGGCATTCGCATCGCCCCAAGCATCGCCATCACGAAAGAGACGATCGCCGACCACGCCGCGGCCAACCCCAGAAAATCACGCCGTGTCTGTTTGGGTTTGAATCGTTCGCTCTGTTGCAGTTCTTGACTCACCACCGGACTCCTTACAACCATTCATCCCACAGTGTGCAGTGTGCCACTGCTTCAAGCAGTGCCGGGTGCCATGCTTACACGACCCGGCCTTTGGGGTCGGGTAAGCATGCCGAGCACAAGCCGGGACACACTCAGCCCTGAAAGGGCGTCAGTACAAAGCCCAGGGCGCCAGCCCTGGGTTACGTTCACCCACGCAAACTGAGCCCTGAAAGGGCGACGGTAATCATCACCCATAACTCGAAACTCAAAACTCATAACCCCATCATCTCACGCCTTCGCCGCAACCAACCGCCCGCTGAAGCCAAATCGTTCCATCGTGATCGCCCCAACCGGGCACCGCTCCGCGCACAACGCGCAACGAATACACTTCTCCTCGTCCTTGACGATCGCGGAGACCTCCGCGAGATCGATATCCCCATACCGCGTCCGCATCAGATCCGCCAGCTCC
>JBHHUV010000018.1:0-16617 GCA_046754005.1 Phycisphaerae bacterium
GATCGCGTTACCGTCCCTAGCGGCCCGCATCCGTTCGCGGAAGTCCTCATGCATGAGCTTGCGGGCCAATGTTGAAAATATCTTCATGTGGGTTCCATCCCGGTCCGACTCTCGTATGGCCAGAAGAATCACACACTGCACCGGCTCGCCGTCCACCGAGTCCCAATCGATGGGTTGCTTCAGCCGCACGACGCCGATGGAATTCGCGGCCATCGCGTCCGTCTTGCAGTGGGGAATCGCGAAACCGTGGCCCAGCCCCGTGGAATGGATCTCCTCTCGCGCCCAGACCGCCTCTTCGACGGCGACTGCATCGTGTGTTCGCTGTGAGACGTGGAAGGCATCGACGATTTCCTTGATCACCTCTTCACTGCTGGTACTCCCTGAATCCACCGTGATGAGTTCAGATTCGAGCAGGCACCGGGCATTGCCGCAACCGCGGAATGACGCGAGCACCGACTCCACTTCCGTCATGTTCCTGCACGCCAAAGCAGCTACGAGAACATCGCGGCAATCGGCGGCTGAGTGCCGAGTGACTGCCGCTTTCAAGGCGAGTACATCCGGGGCGGCCACGCTGATCTCATCCAGCCCCAGTCCGATCAACAGTGGAAGATTCTCAGGATCCCGCGCCATCTCGCCGCACATGCCCACCCAGCGGCCGTGCCGATGCACCTCATCCACGATTCTCGCCAAAAGACGCAGAAAGGCGGGATGCCGTGCGTTGTACAGGGAGGCGACCTTTTCGTTGTCGCGATCCACCGCCAGAAAGTATTGCATCAGGTCGTTCGTGCCGATGCTGAAGAATTCCACCTCCGCGCAAAGCTGATCGAGCACGAATGCGATGGACGGCACCTCCACCATGATGCCGATCTGCATCGCCGGATCGAACGCCACGCCGCCTCCCCTGAGCTCGGCCTGTATCTCCGCGATCCGCGCCTTGACCCAGCGCACCTCATCGACCGAGCAGACCATCGGCGCCATGACCCGCAGCGATCCAAAGGCGGACGCCCTGATGATCGCACGCAACTGCGTGGTGATCATCTCCTGGTATTCGGGATAGAGGCGGACGCCACGATAGCCCAGGAATGGATTGGCTTCCCGTGACATGGGCAGGTAGGGCAGTGGTTTGTCTCCGCCGATGTCCAGGGTACGAATGATAACGGGGCGCCGATCGGCTGCTTGGGCGGCTTGGGTATAGACCCCGTATTGTTCCTCTTCCGAGGGCGCGGCAAGGCGATCCATAAACAGCATTTCGGAACGAAACAGCCCAATTCCTTCGGCTCCCTGTTCGAACGCGGAAGCCAATTCCTCCAGTGTGGCGATATTGGCGGCCACTTCCAGCCGTTGGCCGTCGCGCGTCATGGCGGGTGTGTGAATATGCGCGGCCAACTTTTTTCGCCAACGGGAGCGTGTCTGCAACTCTCGTGCATAGTAGCGACGGACGATGCCGTTGATCTCCGGTATCACGATTCCAAGGTTGGCATCGACGATAGCCTCGTACCCGACCGACAGGTTGGCTCGGAGGTTCGCCACATCCGTCAATGTCGGAATATCGAAAGATCGTGCCAGAATCACCGTGTGTGAAGTAGTGCCCCCCTGCTCCAGTACCAACGCATTCAACCATCGTCTATCCAACGCCAGGAACTGCCGTGGCGTGAGGTTTTTGGCAAGCACGATCGATGGCTCTGTCAGTTTGATGCCGACTGCCTGGAAGCGCTTGCCGTAAGCCTCCTCCAGAATTTGTTGGCAGATGTCCTCAACATCGACCGCCCGCTCGCGAACATAGGCGCTGTCCGCGTCCTTGAGTTGAGAAACAAAGAATGCACCGGCCTTCACGATCGCCTGGCCGGCCGAATGACCGGCAGATATGAATTTCGTCAGGCACTCCGCCAGTGCGACATCACCGGCAATCGACAGGTGTGCCCGAAGTATTCCCGCTTCGATGTCAGAAGGCTGGGCGGCAAGCTTCGCCTCCAAGTGACTACGCACCGCCGCGATTGCGTGGTCAATCTTGAGCTGTTCCTCATCGCGGGAACCGGCAGGCTCTTGAGCCAGTTCCGCCGGCAATGCCGATGCAGTCGCCACGACTACGACGCCCTGCCCGATCCCTCCGCTCACCGGTGTCCCGGGATACCATCGAACCTCGGCATTGCGCAGCAATCGCGGCAAGACGACTTCGGTTCCGACCGTGGGCATCGGGAGCGGTTCATCACAATGCGGCAGAACGCTCTCGGCGAAATCGCGAATGGCCGCGAGGGCGATTTCGGCGTCCGCTCCGGCAACGCGAATTCGGCACGTGTCGTCCAGTTTCACACCGACCGCGATGATGGACAGAGCGCTCTTGGCGTTTGCCTCCGCGCCCGACCGTTCGTTGATCAGAATGACTTCGGATGTGAACCGTCCCGCCACATCCGCCAGTCGGCTAGCGGGCCGTGCGTGAAGACCATTGGGCAAGGGACACCTGAATGTGAATTGATGGATCATGTATTGCGTGCGGGTAAGTCCGGTTCCCATGGCCGGGCAGATACACTTTCATGCATTGAGCTTCTCGAACACCACCTTCGGATTTTTGATAGCATCCTGAACGGCTACCTCGATGATCTTCTTGCCGTCGAACCGGTCGCGCTGCTCCACCTCGATGCCGATGGCGAAGATGACGGCGTCGGCCTCGTGGATATCCTCGGCGGTTAATTCGTTTTCGATGCCCATAGCGCCCTGAGTCTCCACCTTGATATGATGGCCCATCGCCTTGGCCGTCTTCTCGATCTGCTCGGCCGCCATGTATGTATGGGCGATGCCGGTTGGGCATGCGGTCACAGCAACGATGTTCATGTCGGCGTCTCCATGGTCTGTAAAGTGCGATGGCGCGCCAGCGCCTTGATCGTGTTGATGAGCGCGGAGGTCACAAACGTGCCAACCACAATGGCAATGACAAACATGATCCGGTTGTCTACCACGGGCAGGACAATCGGTCCACCATGCGGCGCGTGGTCCCCTACGCCTCCGAGCGAGGAGATGACGGCCGCTGTCATGGAACCGACAACAATGCAGGGAATGACGCGAAACGGATCGGCGGCCGCAAACGGAATCGCACCTTCGGTGATGCCGATCATCCCCATCGCCACGGCGGCGATGCCCGCTTCCCTCTCCTCGTCGCTCCAGAGTTTTCGGTGGATCAGCGTTGCGAGTCCCATGCCCAACGGAGGCGTGCAAATCGCTGCGGCACAGATCCCCATCACGTTGTAGTTTCCCTCTCGAATCATCGCGGCACCGAAGAAGAAGGCGGCCTTGTTCACCGGCCCGCCCATGTCGAACGCGATCATCGCGCCGAGGATCATGGCCAGCACGATGGCATTGCCGGCACTCATGACCTTCAGCCACTCACCCAGAAATTCCATCAAGTGGGCGATCGGAATTCCCAGCACTTTAAGCATCAGCACACCCACAATCGTGGAGGACACGATCGGAACGATGAGGATTGGCATGATCGGACGAAGGTATTTCGAGACGGGCACCTTTTTGATCCCGTTGACAATCCACCCCGCGACCAGACCGATCAGCAACGCCCCAAGGAATCCGGCCCCCACTTCGCCGGCCAGGTAACCCCCGACGAATCCCGGCACCAGGCCGGGCCTGCCGGCCATCGCGTAGGCGATATAGCCGGCAAGGATGGGAAGCAACAAAAAAAATGAAGCCGATCCGATGTCGAGGATCAGTTTCATCATCGGTGCGTTGGAAAAATCCGGCCCCGAGTCCGTCATGGGGACAAACGCAATCCCGCACGCGATCATGATGCCGCCGCAGGCAATGAACGGGATGGCGTAAGAGACCCCGGTCAGTAGGTGCTGCCGCAACTTTTTAAGCGATTCGACCACGCGAGTGCTTTTCCGTCGGTGAAGTGGAGCCGTCTCTTGAGTATCGTATATCGAGTTCACACGCGAATTCAGTAGGCGTGTGATACTTGTTGGATTATCTTAGCATTTTCCAATAGAAGCGGCGAGAGGAAGGAGAACCGAAGGATTTCGATAGACTCAATGAGATCGCTGCCGGCGATGGTTCACGGATTGTCACAGGTTTCTGCGCTGTATTTTGGAGTCCCAAAAAGAGCATACCTGATTCTGAATCGCACACCGTAAGGGGGGGTGACCCTGCCAAGCTAAGTATGCCATCATGAGACGCTGCACAGACAACCCGATCCTGACACGACTGGATATCCCCCTGCACACCTCCAAGATGGGCGTTTTATCGATCAGGTGCTCCCGCAGGATGGCCATCTTCTCGGTTCCACTGAAATTCCGTCGTTGCTTGGGCATGGAATACGCCTCAATCTGGTGTTACCCATAGGTGTATCCCAAAGATCGAATTCTCCATTTCCGACTAAAGCAGCACAGAGCGCACTGTCATTCTTTTATCGATGAGGGGAATTACTGCGAATGGAAAAGGATGCCGACGAATAATGCAGATCATCCTTCGAGTATCATGAATGTGCCAGTGAGGGTGTCGCACGCATTTCTTCATGAGTCGCAATAGAGAAGAAGCGCCCGTAACGCAAGGCGAAGGAAGGAAGAACCAGCAGGTTGAGCAGCGTGGAGGTAATCAAGCCGCCGAGGATCACAACAGCCATGGGGCCTTCAATCTCACGCCCGACTTCGCCTGAGCCAAGGGCGATGGGCATTAGACCCAGACCGGTCACGCGTGCGGTCATCAGGATGGGAATCATCCTCTCCGAAGCATGCAGAGCCGCCCTGATCAGATTCATGACTACCTTTGGCCATTTGCATTGGTACTATGTCCTGTAATGAATGCAAGGAGGTCTATCACTCATTTGCCAGCCCCATCTGCGATAATTCGAACGGGGCACCCTTTGGGAAGCCCGTAGCCGCCCTCGGTGGCGATTCTATCACCCTCCTCAAGCCCCTCGATTACTTGGACTTGATCATCCGCGGTGACACCCAACTGGATTGGCAACTCATAGGCCTTGTTTTGGCGTAGAACGGTCACGACAGGCGTGCCGTCGCGATCTGCTACTGCCTCTACCGGGATCACAAGGGCGTCGGGGATGTCGGGCAGATATACGCGAACACGACAACCCAATCCAGGTCGCAACAACCCGTTCTCATTGGAGACACGAACAAAAGCATTGATGTCACCCACTTCTGGATCGGCTTGCCCGCTGATCCGTTGGACGATGCCCTCAAATTGTTTGCTATGGATTGAGTTGACGTTCACAACGGCGCGTGCGCCGATTCGAACCTTCACCAAGTAGGCACCGGGCACTCTGATTTGAACGAACAACTCGGAAAGGTTTACGATTGTGGCGAATTCCGTCGATGGAGTGGCGGACATGCCTTGTTTCGCCAGGAGTTGGATGACCGTGCCGTTGATCGGGCTGGTGACATTGCAGAAGGCTACCGCGAGGCTGGCAGCGGAGAGATCGGCCCTTGCGGCGGCAAGTTGTGCCTTCGCCACGGCGATATTCTCCGGCCGGGTTCCGGCTTTTAGGAGATCGAGTTTCGCGGCGGCGGCGGCACTTTCCGCCTCGGCGGCTTTCAACTTGGACTCGGCCTGCTTGTAAGCACGATCCGAAAGCTCATGTTGATCATAAAGCATTTTGAGACCTTGGAACTTGCTGAGTAGTTCATTGGCCACCGCTTCGGCATGACGGGCGCCTTGACGCGCCGCTTCAATCTCCTGCACGCGCGCCCCACGCTGTAGACGCTCAAGAGTCGCGGTAGCCTGATCGACGTCGGCCTGGGCCCGATCCAGTCGCGCTTTAGCCACTCGAGAGTCGAGGCGGGCGATCTCGTCTCCGATGTGTACCTGTTGCCCTTCGACCACCCCCACGTGCTCAATCTGACCGGAAATCTTGGCCGCCAGCATTGCAGTCTGTTCCGGGATGGCGGTGAGAACTCCGACGAGATCGACCGAGGGGTACAGCGTGGTGATCTTGGCCTGAGAGGCGCGTACGGGTACGGGATTGACCGCGAGCGGATCTTCCGCCTCGGCGGCCTGGGGCAAATCGTCACAGGCGGGTGACACTACGACCAATGCCCCTAACAGCATGATCCGAACGACGATTCGGATGCTTTGACGCCGGCGGAGCGTGCGCTCCAAGATCGCATTGAGAAAGAATACGCTCATATTAAACATCAGATTCGCTTTACAAACAGTCCCGTGACAAACCGAGTTGAAGGGTTGATTTCGTAACATGGTTTAACCTGTGACTATGGAAGTATCGCCAACGGTCGATGCCGCGGGCCGACCGTCAATACGGAACAATCTCAGCAAGATGTAGTAACACACCGGCGTGGCGATCAGTGAAAGTAACAGAGAGATGCACAATGCGCCGATGACACCAATTGCCAGGGGTCGAAGCATGTCCGCCCCTGCCCCGACGCCGTAGGCCAACGGGAGCAGACCGAGGAAGGTCGTGAGCGAGGTCATCAACACGGGCCTCAATCGGCGACGCCCCGACTGCACCAGGGCCTCCACCAGCGGGAGTCCGCGCAATCTCAATTGATCCACGAAATCGAGCATAAGGATTCCGTTTTTGGTGACGATCCCCACGCCGATGATGGCCCCAAGGAAAGAGACGATGTTCAGCGTGGTATTGGTCAGCCAAAGCGCTGCGATGACACCAAAGAGGGCAAGCACGGCCCCGGTGACGATCGCCAGTGGATGCAGGATGGAGCGAAACTCCAGGAGCAACACGCCATAGACGAGTAGAATCGCCATCACGAGCACGAGCATCAAATTGTGAAAGGATTCCTGCTGCTGTTTGTAGAGGCCGCCGTATTCTATCGAGACACCCGGCGAAATCGAGATCGTCTGTGCGATCTTGTCCTTGATGGCGGCGATACCGCTGCCAAGATCGACGCCGGCAAAGCGGCCGGAAAGGGCGATCAGTTCTCTGAGATCCTCGCGGTGTCGTTCGAGAAGACCGGGCAGGGCGTGAGTGGCGGTCACGTCGCTCAACGTGACCCGGACGCCTTGTGATGAGCGAACCGGCAGCGCGGCGATGTCGGCCTTGCGTCTCTTTCGATCAGCGGCCAACAACACCCGAACACCCACGGTGCGGTCTCCCTCAAGCACGTAGCTACTCTGTGTACCGAGCATCGCGGTCTGCAACGTCGAACCGATATCCGCCGCGGTCATGCCGACCCTGGCAGCCTCGGCCTGGCGCACGCGGTAGCTGAGCGTCGGTCCGGCGACGACCAGTCCGTCATTCACATCCACGACACCGGGAATGGTCTCGATTTCCTCGGTGATTCTTGAGGCAAGGTGCTCGAGCTGGGCAGTCTGGTTGCTGAAGATTTTTATTTCGATCGGGTCGGGCGACCAGGTAAGGTCGCCAATGAGATCGCCGAGTACTCCGGGGAATTCGGTGTGCAGGGCGGGCTCGGCGGCATGAATCTTTTCTCGAAGTTCGTCAATGACCTCCTCGGTGCTTCGTGTTCGATTCTGTTTCAGTTTGACGAGAAAATCACCGGTGTTCGGCTCGGCGATGGCCAGGGCGAGGCGGGCGCCTGTGCGCCGCGAGTAACTCTCGATCTCCGGAGTGCCGTGGAGAATCCGACCGACGTGACGCAGCATCCGATCGGTCTCCGCCAGACTCGTGCCCGGCCGGGAGAAATAATCAAGTACAAACGCCCCTTCGTCCTGTGACGGAAGAAAGTCGGTTTCGAGTTGGAAATACAGCCCGACGCCGGCTACGGCGATGAGCGCAATACAGACGGCAGACAGACCCGGCCGGTGAAGGGCTCGCCGTACCGTCCATTCGTATGCAGTGATGAGCCGCCGAAGGAAAGGGCCACCCTGCTCCAACTCATCCAGAGCCGGCCCGCCGGTCGGTCTGATCAGGGCTGCCCCCAATGTTGGCGACAGCGTCACCGCCAGGGCCAGAGAGGTCAGCAGCGCCACGACCATGGTCAAGGCTAGAGCCCTGAAAAAGGCGCCCGGCACGCCATCTAGGAAGGTCAAGGGGAGAAATACGACGACAGGCGTAAGGGTGCTGCCAACCATCGGCATGCCCACCTCGCGGACGGCCAGCGCGGCCGATGCCGCCGGTGCGTGACCGGCGCAGATTTTGGCGTGGATGGCCTCGACCATGACAATGGCGTCATCGATGACCATGCCGATCGCGGCCGCGATGCCGCCGAGGGTCATCAGATTGAAACTCATCCCGAACAGGTGCATGCCCGCCAGCGTGACCAGGATAGTGATGGGAATGGCCGAGGCGGTCACAAGTGTGGTAGCCAGGCTACGCAGAAAGGCATAAAGCACGAGGATCGACAGGCCCAGGCCGATGAAGATGCTCTCCCAGACACTTTCCACCCCCTCGCGGACGAACTGCGACTGGTCATAAAAGAAGGCCGGGCGAATGTCGGGTGGCAGTTCGGCCTTTAGTCGCTCCAGTTCCTCTTGCAGGGCGTCTGCGATTCCGACGGTGTTGCCGTCGGGCTGGCTATAGACATTCAGCAGGACGGCATCGGTGCCGTCGGCGGTGACGATGTTGAAACGTGGGGCGGCGCCGTCCCGTACGGCGGCGATGTCCCGTACTCGGATGGGGGATGATCCCGACCAGGCCACGACGATGTCCCTGATTTCGTCGGCATTGCGAACCCGACCGTCAACCAGCGTCAGATAGAGTTGTCGGTTTTCCTCGTGCATCCCGGCGGAGGTGAACTTGTTGGTCTTGGCCAGGGCCTCGTTGACCTGTTGGAGGTTGAGGTGATAGGCCTCGAGCTTGGCCGGATCGACAACCACGTGATATTCCGGCACGCTTCCGCCGACAATGGCGATCCGGGCGACGTCTGGAATCCGCAAGAAGCGGGGCTGGACGTTATAACGGGCGATCTCCCAGAGGCTAGTGATGCTGCGGGTTTTACTGGTCAGGCTGATACCGATGACGGGAAAGGCCGCGAAGGTTAATCGGTGGACCGCGGCCTGGGCAGTGGGCGGCAGGGTTCCGCGAATCTGAGAAAGACGGCTGAGCACATAGAGTTCAGACTGGACCATGTCGGTCCGCCAATTGAAGAATACGTTAATCTCCGCCGACCCTCGCCCCGTCGCCGACCGGATGTTGATCGCGCCGGGGATATTCTTCATCACCTCCTCGATCGGTCGAGTGATGGTGGCCATCATCTCGTCAGCCGGCATCACACCGTTGTCCACGAGAATGACTACACGCGGAAAGTTGGTCTGCGGAAAGACCGAGGCCGGCATGATGTAGGCCGAATACACCCCGGCCAGGCACAAGACCAGGGAGACGAACAGGATACCCTTGCGATGCCGAACGACGAAGGGTTGCTCGAGATCCTCAGCGCTTATTGCGACCGGCTGCGTTGCAGCGGTGAGTGTTTTATCGATGTCGTACTTGTGCATCATGGTTGTCAGGCTACTGGTTCGTACAGCGGGTTCCACAGCGACTGAGCACAATTCCGCGACACCAATGAGCCGCAGATGTTGAACCTGCGCGGCCATTCGATGTCATAGAGGTCGCAGAATTGCGCACGATCCTATCGTGTTGTCCTGCCGGCACACTAAAACAAGAAGGCGGCCAGAATCTCGCGGGAGAAATCCTGAATAAAAGTCTGAAGCGTCAGTAGGCATTGACCGACCGGATCCCCCGCGGTGCCGGCCGATATCGGGTCCAGGCTGCATCCCGTTGTGAACAACAGAATGCCGCCCACGATTCCAAGAATAGAACGCCACCTTTGTCTCCTGTTCCGGGAAACAAAGATCCCAAGCATTTGATCCAACGGCGTCTTTTTTTTCTTCATGAGGATTGCTCCCCTGCCTCTGCTTCCGCCGGTTGCGTGGTTGATGGCGTTGTAGGCATTTGCCCCCCGACAGCCCGCTGCAACTCCGCACGGGCGATGGCGTAATCACGCCGGGCATCGACATAATCACGCAGTTGCGTAATGAGTGTGCGCTGGGCATCGATCAAGGCGACGATGCTCTGTTCGCCGGCACCATACGCGCGGCGGGCTGCCTCCACGTTGGCACGAGCCAAGGGCAAGGCCTCTTCCTTATAAAAGTGCACCAGTTCATCGGCGGTTCGGGCTGCCACGATAGAAGCTTCGACGCTATTGGCAACGATATCCAACAAAGCCTCATAATCCTTGCGTTTCTGAGCCGCGGTAAACCGAGCCTTGGCGATCTCGGCCTGATTCTGATGCCAGATCGGGAGCGTGAGTGAAATCGTGGGCCCAATCAACGAATCAATGATTTGGCTACGTTCGAGGTTTCGCTGACCGCGAGACTGAATCCCAGGGGCCGTCAGACCGCCACTGGCGACAGAAGCCCGCGCCGTATCCGCTAAAACCTTTCGCCCCGGCAGCGACCTGCGTTCCTGTCGTTCCCCCTCCACGCCGAGCGTCACACTGGGAATAATGCTTAGATATTGCCGTTTGATCTCCGCCTCCGCCGCACGTGTCTGCAGGGCGGCGGCCTGTGCATCCAATCTCTGGCGCATGGCATAAAGCACCCACTCGTCAGGGTTGATGGCAGGAAGCGGTTCCATCGGCAGATCGTCGATCAATGTCCAGGGTAGGTCCCACCGAGCCAGACCCAGCACCCACGCCAGATCAGCGCGTGCGATTCGGCGCTGCCGTTTGAGTGCGATGAGCTTGAGCTTCACATCGAGCAGGTTTGTCTTCGCCAGGTTGACATCCAACTGACCCACTTCACCCGCATGAAACCGATCTTCGGCCAGTTTGACCGATCGTTCCACAAGTGTGAGGTTTTCCTGGGCGATCTTTTCCGCCTCTAAGAGCGCCAGAAACTGGTAACATCGAATCCTGACATCCGCCGCCAAATCAATCGCACGGCGCACCACGCTCAGGACCGTCTGCTCCAGTTTTGCCTTGGCAATGCGCTTGCGAATCGGAATCTGCCAGAGGTCCGCCAACTCTTGTCCAAAGCCGAAGGTTAGATTCGATCGACCACCGCCGTCGGGAAATCGGGCGCTCGTAAAGAGTGAGGGGTTGCTCAGCAGGCCCGATCGGACCACCTCCGCGCGCGAAACGCCGATCTCGTGAAAGGCGGACTGGAATGGGCGATTGTTGAGCAGGGCCAATTGAACGGCTTCGGCGGTGGTCAGCCGATCAGCAAGCAGAACGCTGATCTTGTCTTTGATGAGGCTTTCAGTCTGTGGATCGTAGACGTCACCGGAACCGGTACGCTCCGCGATCAGCGCGCTCGCATGTGCGTAGTCCGGTGTGGGGTTCACCTTGATGCAACCCAGCGGCAGGATAGCTATCAGAACGCAACCCAACCACAACAAGGCGGTCCGGGTGTGTTTCTCCACGAACGTCTTGAAGCCGCTCCACCGCAGTCTTCTTACACTCCAACGACTGAAATCACCCCCCAAGAATAGCATTGTAGAACAGGTTTCATACAGAATCAGACGTACTCGGTGCGAGCGCACAGGCCCGCGCGCCGTAACGTCGTCCTTGAATGTCCGGCTACCATTCAATGGACCACAGGATTTTTGCAGCGACATTCGGGGTTTCTTCATGCCCGTCCAAACCTAGATCAACCGCAAATTTCAAGTGCTGTGACGGAGTCAGTTCTCGAACGACGCCGAATTCCAGGATGTTCTGATTCGGTCGGCCTCGCTCTTCGCTGCTGCGATGGAGGTAGTTCAGGGCCGCGATCGTTTTCTCGTCAAACTGGTAGTCAAAACCGGGACCCAATCCCCATTGGAAATTGCGACGGTTATCTTCCTCATCCCCCCGTCCACCGTTTGCGGTCTCAACGAACCCTTCGAAGTGAGCACGAAAATTTTGCACGAGTGTCTTTGTCAAATTGAAATGGATCTCCGCATCCACTCCCGAGGAACCCTCCCCCGTCGGAATACGCATTTCCACCCAGGCCCCAAACGCGGGTAATGTATCAGTCTCATGCAGGAATTGATTGAACAATTGCACGGACAAATCGCCATTTCCCTGGTCGCTGCCATCTCCCAGACTCAGTGGAAGCACCTCCAGCTCAACAAACATGTCGTCTGTGATGCCATACTTGATGTTGGGTGTGAAGGTGAGATCATCGTCGCCACCCGCTGAGTCTGTCACCCATTCCCCCTCCAGCTCAAACTCCCATTCCCCCTGGATCACATTGGCATTGGCTTCGCGGATGTTGAAAAAATCACTGATTTCGAGGTAATCATGTGTATTGGTCTCGTGTTCGTCCGTCTGTTCGGTTTCTTCCCGCAAGCTCATCGGCGCGTTTTCGTTGGCGCGTCCCCCGTCCTGCAGGGCAAGAGTGAGGGGGCTGTGTGTATCCTCGGCCCACACCGGTCCAGGCGTTCCGGCCATCCCGCTCAATTCTGAAATACCAGACGAAGGACGTTTAGTCGCTTTCGCGTCTTCGTCTGTATTCTGACCGTGAGCACGATTACACAGCATGATGGTGGGTGCCAGAATCATCATTCCAATTGCAAAAAATCTATCAACACACATGGTTCATACCTCCCTGTAAGGATTTACCTGGGCTGGGCCGGTCAGGCCGAACAGGACAACGAACCTCAATATGTAAGGTCCATCCTCCAAGACACAGCCTCGTTCATAATGCGGGAGGCATCCTATGCAGTTCATCGGCTCAAATCCAACGGACAATCAATACATGACAGCTTTGTCATGTTAGTGAACCGCTCTGCCTCCCTGATATCGTAATAGCCATCAAACGTCATCGCTGGAATCGTCTTCATCCCCTTCATCACTGGAATCGTCCTGCCCCGCTTCGTCGTTGGACTCGTCTCCATCATTCGAATCCTCTGCCGCTTGGTTCTCACGCAAGTGCCCGTCGGGTGACAGGACGAGTTCATGATGACGATCGCCCTTGCTGAACTCGACTTCGTAGAGAATGACCGTCTTTTTTTCACAAGTCAGCCGAGTTCCCTTACCCGCCACACGTTCAACCACTGCCTGAACTGCTTTTGGGGCTGATTCGACCGCGACGATCTCCCCCATTTCCACCAAATCACCCTCAGCCGTCACCTCGACCTCCACCCGGCCATGGGGCCCTTTCCAGGCTCCCTCATACAATGTCCGTCCATGCTCAATCTCTGCTCCGAGTGCATCGATCTTCGCCTCACCGGCGAGTTTCTTCAGCGCAGCCAGCGCCACCTGCGGAACCTCCGGTGTCTTCACTTTCTGGTCCCGTTCCATAGGGTCAGGCGTATTCCAGGCGTTCACAACCAGGCAGGCCGTCAGGACCATCACGACACTCATGAATACAATCCCAATCCTTGTCATCATCGTGCCAAACCGCGTCATCAACATGATCCATCTCCTCAATATGCCGGATCGCTGCCGCGACCCGTTGACCTGAGTCAAGCCCAATCGCTGGGCCATCGGTCGATGATGTTACGATCGGCAGGATTGCGACAACATTGCGGAAAGATGACAATTCCGTTATCTCAAAAAGTCGCACCAGCACGATATTGGGCTACGGTCGATGAATAGCGATAGGCAATCGCAGGCCGAAGAGGGTATTGCGCGAAAGGCCACTTTAGAATCGATCTCAAAAGGACCCCGCTGCGAGATTCCAATCGGTTCCGAACGAAATCCGTTTGAGAATAGATTCTTGGAATCCACCGTTGCGCTAAAGGGAGGAACGCGATTCGATGCGTGCTCTTGTCGTCGATGATGATCCCGCCGTAGCATCCTTCATCGAACGCGGTCTTCGTGAGGCGGCCTTCACGGTGGACGTCGCCGAGGATGGAGAGGAAGGGCTTCATTTGCTCGGTATGGAGTCCTATGATGTTGTCATCCTCGATCTGATGCTTCCCCGACGCGATGGTTTCAGCGTATTGCGAGCGATGCGAAAACGTGACATCACGACGACGGTGATTTGTCTGACGGCACGGGATGCGATCGAAGATCGAGTCCGCGGTCTGAATTCGGGGGCGGACGACTACCTGGTAAAACCGTTCAGTTTTTCCGAATTGCTCGCACGGATTCGCGCGCTCCTGCGTCGAGGCCCTACGATGACCGACAATCCGATGATTGTCGGGAACCTGACGCTGGATGTGCTGGCGCATACCGTCCATCGCGACGGCCGGCGGATCGACCTGTCCGCCCGTGAGTTTGCCCTTCTCGAATATATGGCCCGTCACGCCGGCGAAGTCCTGTCAAGAACCATGATTCTCGAAAAAGTCTGGGATATGAATTACGATCCGTTGACCAACGTGGTAGACGTCCACATCAATCGCCTTCGAAAAAAAGTGGACCATCCTTTCAATCAACCGCTGATTCGAACGGTTCGGGGGGTTGGCTATGTTCTCAGGTCAAGCTGACACAACAACATTTCTGAGCTCGATCCGGGCGAGGCTCACACTCTGGGGCATGCTGTTTTCTCTGTCCGTCTGCGCCATTGTGTGCCTGATTCTATACATGGGCCTGAGCTATTCTCTCCATCACGAGGTTGACAGCTTTCTCGAAGGCGAGGTGCACGAATTCTGCGCGATTCTAAAGGAGGATCAGGATGACGAATTGGGCGAAATCGAGCGAGAAATTCGACTCGAACTCAGCAGTCGCCCACGCGGCGATCTCAATTTTCGCCTGCTGGACGCGCAGGGCCGATTGGTCGTGACCAGTAACCAGAATGATCGGTTGCCCGATCCCTGGTCCTTTCCCATGCCCCCTCAAGATCAGGTGGGCGTGTCATTCTTCAAGACGATCGAGATTGCCGGCATCGATGTTCCGGTTCGCGTGTGCAGCCAGTGGACGCTCTTTCCAGACGGCTCACAGCACCTCGCACAGGCCACCTACCTGCTCGATCGGGTTGTCGCTTCCATGAGTGAATTTCGCAGAATCTGTCTGGTGACCATACTCTTCGCCGGCGTACTCTCCTTCATCGGCGGTCGCCTGCTGGCGCGCAGAAGCCTCCAGCCGGTTCATCAAATGACTGAAACCGCAAGGCAAATCTCGGCGAGCCACCTATCGGAACGCTTATCCAGATCGGGCAATGGAGACGAGCTAGACAAACTTGCCGAAACGCTAAACGACATGCTTACGCGCATCGAACAGCACGTCCACCGAATGCAGCAATTCACCGCCGACGCGGCCCACGAACTACGCACCCCGCTGGCGGCATTGCGAGGCAATTCCGAGGTTGCACTATCCAGCGATCGGGATGAGAAGGCCCTCCGGCATGTGATCGAAGAGAACATTCAGCAGTACGATCACTTGGCCCGCATTACGGATGACCTGCTCTTGCTCGCACGTCTCGACGCCGGGGAAGCGATTCTGCGTCGCGAACCGATACAACTCGATCAATCCATTGCAGATGTGATAGACCTGTTCGCGCCCCTCGCTCAGGATCACGGCGTTCAACTCGCATTCAGCGAATGTGAACCGATGGTTGTACCCGCCGATGAAGATCGTCTCCGGCAAACCATGAGCAATCTGATCGATAATGCGATCAAGTACATGAATAATCACGGCCAGATTGACGTGAGCTTGAAGCGTACCGACCACTCGGCAACAATCCGCGTCGCGGATACCGGCCCGGGGATTCCAGCCGATGACTTGCAGCACGTCTTCGAACGGTTTTATCGCGTGGACCGCGCCCGTTCCCGTAGTCGAAACCACGGCACCGGGCTGGGATTACCCATCTGTCGTTCCATTGTTCGAGCCCATGGGGGAGAGATCAAGATTGAAAGCCGACCCGGTATGGGTACGACAGTCAGCGTTTCATTGCCAGTAGAGGTCGGCCAATCGGATAAGCCCGATCGCGGACTCTAATATTACGCCTCCTCAGCAAGATTTGTGGGTTAGGATCAGCGACAAAATAACTTCCCGGCGGGTCCATGACAGAATCCGCGGGTTCTCTTGCCGGCTTCAGCCGGGCTTTCAGGGTTCGATCCCGGCAAGGTCAGGATCCGTTCGACCCGCCCGACTGTCACACACTCCTTCCCGGCGGTCGCAGGAGCGATACGACGACGGCCGGCCAAGGGCATTTCGAAATCGGGAAGTTATTGAATCTGGGTTCCTTATCCGGAGATCGCAACGAGTGCAGGCGCGTTCTGTTCATAACCGTCCAGCGAACCACAGACGGTGAAACCGGAAGCCATGGCACTTCAATTGCTCGGCGCGTTTGATATTGTCTCGAGGATCATTTCGCGGCGACGGCATGCCAGCGATCGGGTAGGAGGTCTGCGAGTTGGGTGATGGGGGTGGCGGCGATGCGGGTGAGCACGTCGCGCAGGTATGACAGCGGCTCGACCTTGAGGCGCTGGCAGGTGGCGATCAGGGTGAAAAGCGTCGCGGCGGTGGGGTCGCCCTTGTCGGAACCGGTCAATAGCCAATTCTTGTGACCGACGGCCACGCGTCGCAGCGCATTCTCTGATGCGTTGTTGTCAATGGCCAGATGACCGTCGGTGGTATAGACGCACAAGGCATCCCACTGATTCAGCGCGTACTGGATCGCCAGTCCCATTGGGCTCTTGGAGAGTGAGGGCACCCGAGAAGCAAGCCCGAACAAGCCACCCCGCTCGACTTGTCGGGATTCCAACCACACCTTGAACTCCGCCAGCCGCGGCACCGATCGTTCCGGCCGAAGACGATAGCGGCAGACACGAGTTGTTCGCGACCGATCCGAACGGCGTCATCC
>JBHHUV010000019.1:0-16578 GCA_046754005.1 Phycisphaerae bacterium
CATCGGAACCGGCAAAGCCCGGCAGCTTGCGGACTACGCCGAGGACAAAGAGGCCGATGTGATCATTTTCGATAATGATCTTGCCCCATCACAGATTCGTGAAGTCGAGAAGCTCACCCAGCGGCGCGTCATCGATCGAACCGAACTCATCCTGGACATCTTCGCCAACCGAGCCCAAACAAAATCCGCCCGGCTTCAGGTCGAGCTGGCCCAACTCGAATACACCGCGCCCCGCCTGCGCGGCATGTGGACCCACTTGGAGCGGATCGCGGGGGCCGGCGGCGCGACGACCGCCGGTGCAGTCGGTGGCGTTGGTACACGCGGACCCGGCGAAAGCCAGATCGAGATCGACCGGCGACTGGTCAGCAAGCGCGTCACCATGCTGAAAGACCAGCTTGCCAAGCTCGACCGACGCAAGTTGCGCGAGGTTCGCTCGCGTCGCGATTTTTTCACGGTCAGCCTGGTCGGCTACACCAATGCGGGCAAGAGCACCCTCATGAACACGTTGACACGGGCCGAAGCCTTCGTCGAGGACAAGCTCTTTGCCACACTGGACACTCAGACCCGCCGATGGGATTTGGGTGGCGGCCGAATCGCCCTCATCTCTGACACGGTCGGATTCGTCCGGAATCTGCCCCACCATCTGGTCGCGTCGTTTCGAGCCACATTGGAAGAGGCCATCCATTCCGACCTTCTCCTGCATGTTGTCGATGCCGCCTGCCACGATGCCGTCGGGCAGATCAAGGCCGTCGAGAAGGTGCTGGTCGAACTGGGCTGTGGAACGATTCCCACGATCAACGTGCTGAACAAGTCGGATGCCGTATCGGACGAGTCCGCCATGCACCTGCTGAGGGTCAACATGCCGGATGGCGTGGAGATCTCCGCACGAAACGGGGAGGGCATCGAAAACCTGCGACAACGCGTCCTGGATTGCATGGGGGATCGCTACATTCGCCTGACGATCGAGGCCGACAGCGCCAACGGCAAATTACTGGCCTATATCAGCCAGCACGGTCACATCCTGGACCGGGACTACCACGACGAATCGGTTAAGATCGATCTGCGCCTGCCGATACAGGAGGTCCAGCGCGTCGTCAACATGGGGGGCAGACTCGTTCCCGATTGAGGAGAGCGAAAAGGGATTCTTGCCCCCCCACTCATACGGGTTCCTCTTACAAAGGAAATTCCTTCCCGACTGTTATTTTGTTTTTTTGGCGTTGTCCACGCCCTCGCCCCGAAGAGTCCAATACATGTCAGCCCAGGGCAGAGCGAAGCGCCTCTCTGGGTCAGCATGCGCGCACATCCCAAGCCCTGTAGGTCCCATACAGTTGAAGCTTGTCAACACGGCATCTGGTGTACGCTTATCAACCGGAACCTTCATGTCATCCACTATCTGAACCGAATAGAAAAGGCGAGGGTATACCAATGCCATCAGTGCCTTGGGGTGGAGGGGCAACCAACACCGATGATTTCGGACGTATCCTCCACCGTGGTCGTCCGAAAATGCGATCTTCGGTATAGCTGGCCGCGTGATGGCCGTAACCCGATTTGCCTTTCGCGCTATGCGTATTGCATTGTTACTTGTTCACCCTTGGGGGAGATCCAGCCATGAGAAATGCCGTACAGCTCGATTCCGGCGCGTCCGGTCTCGTTATCGATTCCGCGATCCATACGAATGCGCCGATCGTGATTGAGTCGCCGGTGTTTCCCGAGATCACCCTCAATGGATACTTGATCTGCGGTGACGAATCGGCATTGCTGATGGAGGTGACGGGGCAACCCGCGATTGATTTTGAACAGATCATCAAGGTCGCCTGTGATGTCAAGATCTACACGGACAAACGATACTGCTTTCATTCCACCATTACCGGGACGCCGTCGTGGGGAGACAGCCGCTCGATCGCCATCACCCGACCCGCCACCCTTTCCGTGCTCGATCGGCGTAAGTCGCTCCGGGCGAAACTGGCCCCCTCCTCAAAGGTCGCGCTACGATGGACACAATCCGAGACCGCCCATCGCCAGATCGTCAATCTGCTCAACGTCAGCGCGGACGGTATGGCCTGCCGTCTCGACGCATCCCTTGCCACACAGCTCGATCAGCAGGAGACGATCGACGTGACGTTCGATCTTCCCGGCCATCGCAGGCCGTTTGATCTCAAGGCACGCGTGACCAACACAACCCCCGGGAGCGAGGGTTGGACCATATTGGGGCTTCAGTTCGTGGCGTCGACCAAGGATCGTGAAGCGATCGAGGCCCTGCGGACCGCCATCACGAGGAAGCAAGCCAATCCGGCTGAATCGGAAATGTGCGTATGAACCAAGCCATTGGTGTCAAACCGGTCAATCATCATTCACTGCTCGAATGGGCGGCCGAGAAACGGGCCGACCTCGTTGTGTCGCATGCCGTGGATGGCGGCTGGGTGAACCTCCGATCGCGGTTCATTCGGTTTGATCAGGATCAAAATGTCATCGAGATCACCTATCCGCAGGCGGGCGAGCATCAGGCGCCGCCGGAAATCGTGGTGGGTCAGAACCTGGGTATTTCCTTTCGCCGCGGCCACAAGAAATGCTTGTTTGTCAGCGGGGTCGCGATGCGTCGGGAGGAAGTGGACTCGAGCGGCCTGCGTTTCCACACCTTGGTGTTGCGCGTCCCGGAGGAAATCCGTTCCCTCCAGAGGCGGGCCTTTCAGCGTGTGATGATCCCGCCGAATGATTTCATCGCCGTCAAGCTCTGGGAAGGTGGTGTTCCCGAACAGGATTCGGTTGCCTGGCCGCTCTGCTCCGGACGAGTCGCGAACATTTCCGTCGGGGGTGTCCTGGTCGATATTCGGACCGATCAAAACCCGCGGCTGCGCGTCAGCGACATCGTCGGTGTCGAGATTACCGCCCGCCCGGGTGCGCAGCCGATCAGTATCGACGGTCAGTATCGCCATTGCGTTCAGGAAGGCGAGGGCCGGTTGGGATTGGGTTTTCAATTTCTCGCGTTGGAACACAGTATTCCCGGACGATCCACAATCATGGAAGTCGCCGAGTTCGTCCGCAGTCTGCGCAGGACACGGCGTCATTAAGCGTGCGAGGATTGCGGATCATCCCGTCGATCTTGCGCGAATCGCGGAGACATCCTGGATAACAGTCTGAATAGCGTGTGAGCACGGCGCAGGATGTGCCATCGCCTCTCGCTGAACGCGCGCAAAAAAAGAGGGTCCGAGCTCGCCGTTACTCGGACCCTCCAAGCCAGGCTGTCCCGCCCTACGGCGGAGACCCACAGCCTCGTGCATAAACTATCGGCACAAGTTCGCGATCCCTTGAGCGAGCGATAATCAACTTGCGAAAAGAAAATACATACGAATCGTTATCTCAATACAAGACTCATTTGTGTGCGCTTTTATCGGAGCATGATCGTGATGCTTCGGTGCGTGTGTTGGATCCCGATTGCCCGAAGCTTTCTGATTCAAGGGGTGTCAATCATCAAGTACCTGCCGAGTCCAGGATACGGCGAAGATAGGGTCGCAGAAGCGCGGTCACCTGCTCTGCTTCCAGGCCTGAGAAGACCTGGATCCGTCGGGCCATCTCTTCCTCGCAATCGGGATGATACATACGTGGAACAAACGCATCATCGGGCATATGTTCCAACACTTCCGGATCGACCTCCGGTTCGAGCGTCATCCGTATCCGCGACCAGTCATACACGCCCCCTCCGAACGGACCCAGCCGCATCGTGATCCGCTCCGGTGTGATCTCGATCCCGACACGCGCCGGCCAGGCGACCAACACCCCCCATCGGATAGCAGGCACCAGCAGGATCAACCCCAACATCGCGAGCATCAGATAGACAATGCCCAGACCGATAAAAATCGCCCGTTGCGACTGCCACATCAGGGTCCAATCCGAAGTCGAATACCATTTCCACAACAGCACGATCAACAGGCCCGCGCAAGCCAACCGCCACAAGCCGCGAACAGCCGCCCGGATACGATCCACGCTCAACTCGATTGGATCAGGTGCTTGCATCTTAATCTCTCAGGCGTGTACCCTTCGATTCAATCTCCCCCTCCCGCGTCCGTCACGACACGCTCGCCGACGGAGCGACCGGATCGTATCATAGCCCTCGATGAGCGACCACGACGCAACCCGGCGATACCTGCTGGATTTCGACACGCACCGGCTCGGCCAGGTGTTCACCGACGTCCTGGTCATCGGTTCGGGTGTGGCGGGGCTCCGCGCCGCGATCGAGGCCTCTGAAACGGCCCATGTCATCGTCGTCTCGAAAGATGCCCTCAACGAGAGCAACACCGCCGCCGCCCAGGGCGGAATCGCCGTCGTCACCGATGAGACGGATTCATTCGAAGCCCATATCTCGGACACCCGAAAGGTTGCCTGTAAAATCGGAAATCGAATCGCGATCGAGGCCATGATCCGCGAGGCCCCCGCGCAACTGGAATCTCTGATCGAGTGGGGCGCCCAGTTCGATCTCGAAAACGGAGCGGTCGCATTGGGCATCGAAGGCGGACATTCCACCCGCCGGATCGTGCACGCCATGGGCGACGCGACCGGCCGCGAAATCAGCCGCACCCTGAATGACCGGGCCAACCAATCGGAACGGATTCGATTCTTCGATCAATGTTTTCTGATCGATTTCGTGGTGGAAGATGGCCGCTCCATCGCCGCCCTGACCTACCATCGGCGTTATGGCCATCAGATCATCTGGGCCAAGCAAACGATTCTCGCCTCAGGCGGCGCCGGGCAACTCTATCGAGAAACGACCAACCCGCGCGGGGCGACCGCCGACGGTCATGCAGTTGCCTTTCGCGCCGGGGTGCGGCTGCGCGACATGGAGTTCGTCCAGTTTCACCCGACCGCGCTGTACGTGGCCGGCGCGGCCAGGGCCCTGATCAGCGAGGCTGTTCGCGGTGAGGGCGCGCACCTGGTGGACCACACCGGTCATCGCTTCATGCCCGACATGCATCCCGACGCGGAGTTGGCGCCGCGCGATATTGTCAGCCGGGCGATCCTGTCGCATCTCGTTGAAACATCCTCTACGGCGGTCTATCTCGATGTCCGACACTTTCCACCCGGCCGGTTCGAGACCCGATTCCCGAACATCGCCGCTCTCTGTCGGGAGTTCGACATCGACGTCGGCAGTGAGTTGATCCCCGTCCGCCCGGCGGCGCACTACATGATCGGCGGCGTCGCGGTCGACGGCGACGGCCGCTCCTCGATCGACGGACTCTTCGCCTGCGGCGAGGCCGCCGCCACGGGCGTTCACGGGGCCAACCGCCTCGCGAGCAATTCCCTCCTCGAAGGGCTGGTCTTCGGCCGGCGCGCGGGAGCGCGGGCCGCGGAGCGGGCGATCGAACAACCCATCCCCACGCCATCCCGTTCGCTCGATCATCACATCACCCCGAGCTCCCGCACCGAACTCGATCTGGCCGACGTGCGCAACAGCCTGCGGGCGGTCTGCTGGCGAAACCTCGGCATCCGGCGGACGGGCACGCGGCTCGCCGAGAGCCTGGAGATCATCGATTTCTGGAGCCGCTACGTGATGGACAAGGTTCTGGACGATCGAATGGGCTGGGAGACGCAGAACATGCTGATCGTCGCCCGGTGTATCGCCCAATCCGCCCTGGCTCGGGAGGAATCACGCGGGGTTCACTATCGCGATGACTTCCCGGACCGCTGCGACGAATCTTTTCTCGGACACATCACGCTCCAACGCACGGATCAAACGATCCAAGTGGGGTTCGAATCAACAGCCACATAATCGGACGATTCGACGTGATTCAATCTCGTGATGACAGATAAAAGACCGATGCGGTCACTCCCGGTTGCATGCACCGATACGGCTTTTGCTATCGGCGACACCGAGCGAGCGGAGCTTATCTGCGGCAGTGCCCTGACCGATCATCCAACCATGGCGGTTTCACGATCGCTGAAGGAGGTGGGAAGAGAAATGGAAGCCAATCATGCGCCGAATCCCCGCTCGGGGACCGGTTCGATCCATCGTGACCGAAACGTGATCTCCGCGTTGGGAGGGATCGTCGGGTTCTTTATGCTATGGGGCTTCATGCTCGTAACGGGATCGAACGGTTATTTTGTAAACACATTCATAGACATGCCGATCATGGCGGGATCGATTCTCCTTCCGATCACGATCCTGCTGACGATCTATGGCGGAGCGGGCATCGTCGATGCCTTCGGCACCCTGTTTCGAAAACACACCCCCGGAAAGACCGCCGCCGACGCCGTGACCTTTTTTCAACTCTGGGCGGCCTTCGCCCTGGCGACCGGCTTCCTGCTGACCGTGGTCGGCCTCGTCATCATGCTCAAAAACATGGACGACGTTTCGAAGATCGGTCCCGGCATGGCCATCTCGCTGTTGAGCCAGCTTTACGGCGTCTTCATCGCCGTCACCTGCCTCGCCTGTGCGGCGATCATCGCCCGGCGGCACAATGGTTCGGTCGTCGCGCAACCGCTCGCCCGCCAATCCATCGGCGTGGCGGGGATCACCGTCGTAGCGGGAACGATGACCGTGGTCATTTCCTTCGGAATTATGATGCTCGCGTTACAGGTTGCCAGCTGATTGGGATACGGCTTGTGTCGTGCCACTCAAACGGTCGGAATGACGCGCCGTTGCATGCTTGCCCGTCCCAAAAAGCCGGGACGTGTAAGCATGCCACCCGACACGTGGCGTAGATCATTCCCTATGCCGCATCCCGACTTCTTTCTCTATGGACACACGCCCGTGAGTATGCAATCCAAAAACGGCGGCGTGTCCAGTCCGTTCGCGAGGCCGTCGTTGTTCATATCCGCCAACGAAACCCCTTGCGGATGGATGCCCAACAGCACATTGGCGAACAGCGGAATATCGGCAGGCTCGACGGTTCCGTTTCCATTCATATCGCCGGGCGGATCACACTCATCGGGAATGCCGTTGGCATTGGCGTCGTTGCCGGCAAGTTGCAGAGCGTCTGGAATGCCGTCGGACTGGCAGTCCGGGCCGACCGTGATGGTTACCGTATCCTGATCCTGTGCCCCCGATTGATTGGGTACGGCCGCGCTGCCGTCATCCGTAACGGTCAGGTTCACAACGTGAACACCGACGTCGAACGAGTAGTCCAGCGTGGCGCCGGTGCCCACCCATGTGGAGTCCACGCGCCAGTTGTATAAAACAATGGCCCCATCGGAATCCGTGGAGGCTGTGCCATCGAGCGTGACCGTCTCAACGCCATCACCCCCGACGTCAATCACCGCCTGGTCGGGGCCCGCGTTGGCCGTCGGCGCAAGGTTGGGCATGTAGAGCGCTTTCAAATCGACATCATCGATGAAGAAATTTCCGGTGGACATGTTGGACTCGAACTGGATTACAACATTCGAAGCCGTCGCTGGAAACCAGGTGTGCGTCAGGGGTATGGCCGTTCCACCATAAAAGCTACACGTGTCATCACTCTCGGCAGCGGTGACTGTGTAAATCGTGGTAAACGGTCCGCCATCGGCGCTCACCTTGATCAGAAGCTCGTCCGACGCCGAGAACTGGCCTGCCTTGCCCCAGAAAGCCAGACTCACACCGATGGCAGTGGGAGGCAGGATGGCGGACGATCGGCTCATCACAGCGCCCGAGGCGCCGAGACGTGCCTGAGACGAGAAGGAAAAACAAGCGGCGTTGGACATCGAGACATCTCCAAGAGTCGTCCAGGCGCCAAGGCCACCGCCGAAACTCTCGAAGAAGATACGCGGATTATCCAACGGCTCGACGCGAACCGTGACCGGATCCCCCCGGGTCAGACCGACGTCATCGGTGACCGTCAGGACCAGCGTCTGGTCTCCGGTAATGGGAAGATCGGTCGTCAAGATCGGAGACGTTCCGAGCACGGTTTCTCCCTTGAGCCAGACATAGCTGACAATCGATCCGTCAGGATCAAACGAAGCACTGCCATCGACGGTGATGGGCACCAAGCCATCGTTGTCCAGGTCAACGTATACCTGGTCGGCGCCGGCGATTGCCACCGGCGGCTGATTGGGGCTGGTCGGCCAGGGATCTCCCTGGAATACGAAGGCGGCGCCCTCGTTCTCCTGGCCCGCATCCCAGTAACCCTTGCCCACGATAACGTCCGCGAGACCATCCCCGTTGACGTCGCCGGCGCCGGAGACGTCAAACGCGATATTGTTTCCCAGAACCATCGCACCCGACTGTTTGGATTCCAGGCGCAGGTCGGCATCCAACAGGCTGTCGGTGACTATACCCAGGGGACCGCCGCGGAACAGATAGACCACGCCCTCGCTGTTCAGACTTCCGGGATACTCGCGAGCGCCGATCAGCACGTCGTCGTACCCGTCGCCATCCACGTCCCCGGCCCCCGCCAGGGACAATCCGACCCACGCAGCACCGATGTCCCCCCAGAATGTTGCGTGGGCTTCCGTTGTATTGGTAGCGCCCAGCCCAGACGGCCCCCCGAGGAACGCGTAGGCCACGCCCTCCGCGGTTGAATGAAAAATTTCCAACTCGCGGAACGGAGTGCTCGCGAGGATGTCGGCGAACCCGTCCCCATTGATGTCACCGGCGGCCGCGACGACCGAGAATCCTGGGACCGTGAAGCCGAACGGCCCGGCGGGTGCGATCCGTTGCGCGGCGAGGAGATCGGTGCCCACGATTCCACCGACACTCCCCAGGAACAGAGAAATCTCAGAACCACCACACACGATGTCGTCGAAGCCGTCGCCGTTGACGTCACCGGCGCCCGCGACCATGCCGATCGTTCCATAGATCGTCGGTTGGGGGAGGCCCGTGTCTTCATAGGACAACAGGACCGAGTCGGCGTCGTCGAAGCCGGTGCCGACGATTCCCGCGGGGCCGCCGTGGAACACCAGGGCCGCTCCAAAGCTACCCGAACGCTGGTTGGGCGGGATGCTGGGGGGGAATGGGGTTCCGTGGCCCGGCACGCCGACGAGGACATCGGCGAAGCCATCGCCATTGACGTCGCCGGCCCCGGAGACAAACGTACCGAGGTCGGATGAAAACTGGTTCGCCCTGATCCATGCGTCGGACGTGGTCGGGTCGGTGCCGGTGATGCCACTCGCACTGCCATTAAAAACGAAGGCGGCGCCGGTTACTCCGAGCAGGCCGAAAACAGGGTCTACATACGAATCATCATAAAAGTGAGCCCCGACGATGATGTCGTCGAAACCATCACCGTTGACGTCGCCCACTCTGGACTGGGGAACGGTGCCGAGCTGCGCAAAGGCCTGGTTGGATTCAATCCATGCATGGGCGGTCGTCGGATCCGTGCCCACGACACCGTTTGCGCTGCCAAGGAAGACGAAGGCGGCCCCCTCCTGCGGATCGCCCCCATCCCAGCCTGGGGCGCCCACGATCACATCGTCGAAACCGTCGCCGTTAACATCTCCCGCCGACGAGACGCTGCCACCAAAGGCCGCAGGCAGAAACCCCGGCGGATCTGGCTGGTTGGACTCAAGAAACGCATCCGCCACGCTTGTGAGCAGGGGGTCAATCAGAAGGGGATAGACAGCCGAAGAATCGTTGATGACGAGACGAACCCGTTGCGAACCTGGAACCTCCAAATGGGAGGGCAGTGTTCGGCCCGTAGCGTCCAGCGCGGTCAGTGCGCCGTAGCGAAGTTTTCGCCCCGCTTCGGTAGCGAGTACCACGGACTGATCGTGAAGCGCAGCACGCGCCCGTTCGACCGCCAACTCGAGTACCAGTGGGCCTTCCCCCAGCGGGCATGCCTCGAGCGTGAAACCCTGCTCGAGGCCCCGCGCGGAATTCTCGTACCATTCGATGACTCCGGGGCGATGGATTTCTACGCGCCCCGCCGCATGATTCACGATCCCCTCGGCGATTGGCGACAACTTGGCATCGCGCCCGATGCCGGCCAGCGAGAGACTGAACGGCTGAGGATGTTCCACTTCCGTACGCGTCTGTACCCGGATACCGGTAGGATCGAAGAAGGTGCGCAGGTTGTGTGCGCGGTTGGGCGCCTGGAGCCCATGCTCGTTTTCGCTCGCATGGTATTCCGCCTCGACCAGCCCCCGCTGCACACGGCTCCACCAATCCGCCTCCTGTTCCTTGATTGTTGTATTGCACGAGGGCATGAACGGGGGCACGATGACATCCTGAAGTTCATCGGATGCGTTCCGATCGTAGCCGTTGTGCGGTCCGGCGGCCCCGGAATCACCCTTCGAAAAGGGATCGACCGCGGCTGTTTGCGATTCAACGAAGTCGCCTGGAACACCACTTCCAACCGATATGGATACAATCATGATCGCAAGGATGAGACACATCCGGATTACTTTCCTCATCAATTCATGTGTAATCATGGGTACTTCGTCTCCTTGAAGGAAGGGTGATTCACGAAGGGTCAAAATTCGGGTGGGGGTGAAATCGGTTGGGGGTGAAATAATGCTCACACGTGGCACTTGTCTACGGTCCACACACAATCGACCGGCAGGAGAATCCGCAGAAGGCCACCATTGTGGCACTGCGAGCAATCCGCTGACGTGGGATCCAAGTTGTCCCAATCACGATCGAGAATAGCAATCGGCTCACTTGGATTGTGTACGGCAAGTGGCGTGCCTCAATTATCGGCTTGTTCCCGAATCACAGAGACGCATACATAAACTAATGTATAAATTGGAAATACGATGATGGGTTCGCGGATTTTTTCGCTTGAGCCGCTTCGGTCTTGTGAGTGTCCCCGTGAGTATGAACACAGGCCGTGTGTGACCGAGCACACTGTTCGCTTTTGGCACAGTTCGAACGCCAGCATCAATATCCACCCCGCCTGTCATCAAATCTCTGGAACTCCATAGAGTGTTCCATACGGAGCGGTCTCGGGGACGAATTTGAAATCTTCCACCCGACGCAGGCCCGCCTGCTCCAACCGGGTGAACAGGTCGCGCGTCAACGAGGCCCAGAATCCGTAACGCGAATCTCGAAGCCGGTGCATCTCGCTCCAATCGACATAGACGTAGGCGTAGTCCTGACTGCGAAGCCAGTCGATCAGGTCGTTCGCCGACATTCGCTCGGCCGCCTCGGCGAAGGGATTTCGATTGAAGACGACGCAGGTGTCGGCGCCGGGGCGCAGGTACAATCGTCGTGCATCGGCGACGACAAGAATCCGCTCGCCCGCATCGAGGATTTCGTTCAACCGCGGCAGGTGCGGCGGCGAGAGCGGTCCGTCTGTGATCCAGTCCGTCTTGCCGAATAAATCAGCCTTGAACAATGAGCTGCCTCTGATGTTGAAAAAACCAACAGTGGTGTTGCTATTCCATAGTCCCACACCCACAAGACCGGCCAACCCCAACACACGCAAGCCTGTCGACTTCATGTGATTCCAGGCCATTCCCGACAACACGGCGCACGGCACGATCAACACGATCGCGAATCGATCCACAAGGTGCGTGAGCGCAAGCCAGCCGCCGCTGCCGATGAGAATCATCAGCCAGCACACGGTCGATCCCATTGTGGCTATCGTTGTTGATTGATTACCACGCGCATTTCGCATGTTCATGAGCAGTGCCATGCCGCCGAAGACGAGACCGAGCGCAATGACGGGTCCGTAGAAACGCGAACCGATCACCTGATCCCACAGACGGACGAATCGCGCGCCGGTCGATCGATCTTCCTGTGCGGGCAGGTGTCCTTCGTTCCAGCGAGCCGCGCCCTCGTCGTTCCAGACTCCTTCATGCGCGCCGATCAGATCGTAGGCCAGCGGAAAGACGGGGTTGCCGGTCGCGAGGATGTTCTTCAACAACCAGGGTCCGAACGCAATCAGGCAACCGCCGCAGAACGCCCCCACAAGCCGTAGCCGGATCGGCCGTGAGCGCAATGCAAGCATGAGGGCCGCGACGAACAACGGCATCACTACCGCAATGACGCCGGTATATTTACAACCACAGGCCAACCCGGCGAACAGGCCGGACAAAAGCACCCATCTTGCAGCCCGATCAGAATCTCGCAGGGCGCGCAACAACGCCGCCAGGGCCATGGCGGCAAAGAAGACGAGGCCGTTCTCAACATAGGCGACGCCGCTGAGGTATACGAGGAATGGGCAGGTCGCGGCCAGGAGCCCGGCGACAAGCCCGCTCGCCGGGCCGAACTCGTGACCGGCCAGCCAGACGGCGGCGACGGCGAGCATGACCAGGGCGACATTCAGCAGCTTCGCGGTGAAGATGCCGCCGATCGGATCGCCGTGCAGGATCATCGAGAGCAGATAGAGCATCTCGACGTTGAACGGGAAGTTGCTGTAGATGTTGTGGGGAAGATAGGAGATGCGACCCGCGTCAAAATATTCCTTGGGCGCGCCGAGATGATACTCCAGCACGTCGTAGCCGCCCCCTTCGGCGGGCCAGAGGATGCCCGGCGGCATAGTCCCACCCAGCAGAGCAAGGGCGCCTAACCCGATCGCGATCAGCCAGAGCCAGTGCATTCTTCGGGTGAATGCGTCGGGTTGGGGTTCGATGTAGCCGCCTTCCTTACCACGGTTCAGTGGAACGGCGAAGGCTCCGCTCAATGCTGATACAATCAGGAACGTGATCCAGAAGGGGCGGTTCAGGGTGCCGAGCGATCCGAGTCCGAGCACCAGCAGTGAGATGGTGCCCAGGCCCAATGCGACGGCGGCGAGCAGTTGCCAGCGTCGCTCAATCGAATGAAAACCGAGCCCGCGGATCAGCCACATTCCGATGCCCGCCGCGGACAGGAGGATCCCCAGGGAAACGAGTCCGTCCGTCAGGACGATACGCAAGGCGCCCGGCGAAACGAGACCGACTGCCGCCAGTGATCCACCGGCGACGAGAAATGCGATGAGTTTGGAGCTTCCAGTTTCCAGTTTCCAATTTCCAGTTTCTAGTTTCTAGTACATAGACACACTTGTAATTGCGGGTATGTCAGGAAGATCGTCTTGCAGACCCGGTTGTATCGCCTTTTCAGGGCTGAATGCTTTTGATTGCGTCCACCCAGGGCGGCGTTTCGCTTTGCCCTGGGCTGACATGTTGCAGCCCCTTCGGAGCGAAAAGTATCTTAACCCCGGGCTGACATGTTACGTCCTTTCGGGGCGACTCGCATATTCAGGTGTAGTGATGCACCAGTTTCCAGTTTCTAGTCTCCCGCCTCCAGATCAGTATTGTTCGTCCTGCTTTTCCCGGCACTCCTCGTACATCTTGCAATAGCTGTCGTACCGCTCGTACGAGATGCCACCACTCTCAACGGCTGTTTTGATCGCGCAGTCGGACTCGTGGGTGTGCGAACAATCGGGAAACCGACAATCGGCGACAAGATCGACAAACTCCAGGAAATAGGCCTCGAGTTCGTCCGGCTCGATCTCGGTCAAATCGAACTGGCGCATCCCGGGCGTATCGACCACGTGGCCGCCGAAGGCCCATCGCAGCAGGCTCGCCGTTGTCGTCGTGTGTCGGCCGCGTTGAAGATCGGTCAGCGATCCAACACGAAGTGTCAGCGTTTCATCCAAGGCATTCAGAATCGAACTCTTCCCCGAGCCGCTCGGACCAACCAACACCGAAGTCTTGTCACGAAGCGTCGCCCGCAGCGCGTCGAGCCCGCGCGCGTCCACGGTCGAAGTCAACAGCGATTCATAGCCGATGCCCCGATAGCGCTCCGCCACGGCAGCGGCCGCGCCGTTTTCGTCGAGATCGGCCTTGTTGATGCAGACGACGGGTCGCATCCCACCCTGATGCGCGGCGACCAGATAGCGATCAATCAGATGGGGTCGCAGTGTTGGATTGTTGGCCGATACGACGATCAACACGATGTCGATGTTGGCCGCGACCGCCTGCTGGCGCCGATCGTATTGCCGCACCAGTGTCGTCGTTCGGGGCGCCACCTGCTCGATGACACCCTCGGGCAGGTTCAATTCCTCGCTGACTTGCCGGCTCTGTTCGCCCCCCTGTTCGACCGGTAGAAAACGCACGCAGTCGCCGACCGTGACCGGGTGCCGCTCGCTGATCAGCCGCGTCCGAAGCATTCGCCGGACCGTGCAGGCCCAGACGGTTTCGCCATCATCCACCTCGGCGATCAGGCCGCGCATGCGTACGACGATCCCGTCTCGCAATTGCGAAGCGTCCGACTCGCCCGCTTCCTCGATGATCGTTCTCTTGCGGGAGAGATCCCCCTTCGCCCGGACGGTTTCAGACTTCACCGCGTCGTCGGACTTGACACTCTCGTCTCGATGATGGCGTGTCCACTGGCTCTTGTCACGGGTGGCCTTCTCTCGATTCTTCCTCAAATCGACCCGAATCTTTTTGCCATACTTCTTTTTCGGCTTCTTGGACGGGTCTCTAGCCACGAGAGGATCCTTGCGTCGTGGCCGGGGGCGAAGCCGTGGGTTGTGTCGCGGGAGCACGCTGCGTGGTCGGTGTGGTTCGCGCCCGCCATGTTCTCCCACGACGGCCCGCTATTCGACCCGCACCGCGAACAGGCCCTGCCGCATCATCGCTTCGAGCGCGCAACGAAAGCGCCCATGTGATGAGCCGCGCCCCTGCTTCGTTTGAATCAGCCTTCTTCGAGGGAATGGCCCGGGAATAGGTCGCCGGGCGAGCGGGATCAGCCCGCCTCCGTTCGCGTGACTCCTTGGATAGATCAGACTTCACGTCCTGCTTCATTCCGTCATCAACTTTCTCCTCATCTCGATGAGGGCCTTCAACGGTGGGTATCGATTGCCCCCCTCCCACCGTATCGGTTTCACCCACTGCTCCACCCTCAACGGTCCGCGCTTCCAGTTTCTCCAACTGACGCTGAACAACCCAAGGCACATTGGATTCTTTCCTCGATAGATCATTCGAGACCCAGCGAATCTCTGTGTTCTGTTTGATCGCCTGTTGCTGGATCGCGTCCAGAAGTGGCGGGGCCAGATCCTCCCGAATGCGAAACGAAACCCGGACTTCCTCCGCAGCGTTGGTAGATGAGGCAGCCTCCGCATCTTCGTCTCCATCAGGCGATTCCGCGTCTTCGAATTGATAGAACTGCTGATCGATAGCGATCGGCGCGGCGGAGCCCCCCGTTCCGATTTTTTGGATCGAATTGCCGGCCATGAAACCCTCTATGAGCGCGACCTGCCGCTTCACCATCGACCGATCCGCGCTTTCCACTATGATCCAGTTGTCAGCGGTCGTCGGTTCGTTATTCGAGTCGTTTGTCTGTATGATCGATGCGGCAATCATTCCACGCTTGGCGCCGGCCTTGCCCGCGGCCAAAAGAGAAGGCTCACCCGCCGCCATAGTATCCTTCGGTGGCAGGCTCCCCAGCCGGGTTTTGGCTGGCGAAGCCGCGATCTCCCGCATCCGGGGAAGTTGAGATTCCTCGCCTTCACCCTGTTTCTGGAAAGATCGACTGGCAAGAGACGGCATGGCCGTTTTAGCGCGATCAACAAGGGCCACTCGCGTCGGTGCGTCCCCACCCGCCGATTCAGAATAGGCGAGCCCCTTCAACTCGGTTAGCGGTGTAGTATCCGCACGTTTGGCCGGCACTCCGGCCTCGGATTCGGATGCACGCAAGGCGGGCTTTTCTGTCAGTGCACTCTCCCTGCCTTGGGCGTCGGCGAGTTTGATCGGTTCACGCCGAGTCGGTTCGAATCGCTTCGTCAATTCCGACACGCCGTACCACGCCGCCGTGCAGACCAGGGCAAACGAGGCGGCCAATGCGAATCCGCGTCCCCAACGAACGCCCCGCTGTGACTGCGACACTCCCGTTGAAGAATCGCCGAGCAAGGCCTCCCGCTCCATTCGCGCGGTGACTTGTTCGGCCAGATCCGCCGGCGCGCGGCCGCGCGGAAGCGAACCGACCAATCGGGCCGTGTGGCGCAGTTCATCCAATAGGGTGCGGGCTGCCTCGTCTTCCGCGAGAAGACGATCCACCTCGGCGTGCTGCTCGGGCGTCAATTCGCCGTCCAGGTAGGCCGTCAACTGTTCGAGATGTTCGGCGTTCTTTGCCATGGTGTCTCAGGTTATATCCAAAATCGGCCCCAGCTTCCGCCGAAGGGCCAGCCTTGCCCGGTGCAATCGCGACTTGACCGTGCCCGTGGGCACCTCCAGTATGTCGGCGATCTCCTCGTAGCTGAAGGACTCCAGATCCCTCAAGGTAATCACGCAACGGTATTCCTCGTCCAGCGAACCGAGGGCCTCGAGCACGATCCCCTGCGTCTCGCGATCCATCACCCGCTCCTCGGGCCGATCCTCGTTCGAGGTCAACCCATCGACGAGCCTCGGCCCCGGGTCTTCTCCATCCCGCGCCAAACCGCTCGCGTCAAGTGACTTCGTTTCTCTGCGCTTCTCCTTCCGCAGGGCACTGATTGTCAGGTTGACCGCGATGCGGAACAACCAGGTGTAGAACCGCGATCGCCCATCGAATCGGCCGATCGACATCAGGGCCTTCACAAAGGCCTCCTGCGTCAGATCCTCGGCGTCGGCCCGGTTTCCGCACATCCGCCAGCAGACGTTGAAGACGCGATCCTGATACTCCCGAACCAACCGGCCATATGCGGTCGTATCGCCGTGGCGGCATCGTTCGACCAGATCGGCCTCGTCGAGCGCGTCAGCCTCTACCGAGGCCTC
>JBHHUV010000020.1:0-16409 GCA_046754005.1 Phycisphaerae bacterium
TTCGCTCCCTTACGGTCGCGGCTCTTATCGTCATGGCTCTGACTCTTGAGCGCCGTCTGCACTTCCTCGATCACTCCCGGCAGCAGCGGTTCATAGAAGCTCTCCCCGCACACATCCGCGTCGTCGAGCATCACGCCCAGCCGGCGATATATACGACTGCATTCCTTCAGTGTTGCCGCCTTGGCCTTGCGCCAGGCGTCCAGCTCCTGCTGCCGATCGACCGGCACCTGGCCTTGAAGGATCGCGGCCACGTGGCGGGAGACCGCAGAGAGTGGGAATCGCCGCGACGAGCTGGGATCGCGAATCTCCAGCTTCGTTCCATCGGCCGCGGACTCCACCGCGTTGACGTAGCGATAGGCCGGAAGCAGCACGTCGAAACTCGGTTCAAAGTCCTGGATGAAGCGATGAAACACCGATCCGTCCGGATCGCGATCGAGGTTTTCCTGGTGAATCGCACAGCGTCGCGCGATCAGGGAATCGGCGTCCGTCGCATCCCCCCCCCGGCCTGCCATCAGTTCGCCCGCGATCTGTTCGAGATCGGCCTCCGTTTCGTCCTGATAATGGGCCATACAGAGATGCCACAGGGCGAGGATGATCTTCCCGAACTGGGTTCCCCAGTCGCCGAGGTGGTTCTGCCGGATGACATCGTGGCCCTCGAAGGCCAGCACCCGGGCCAGGGTGTCGCCGATGATCGTGCTTCGCAGGTGGCCGACGTGCATCTCCTTTGCGACATTCGGTGAGGAGTAGTCGATCACGACGGTCAGTCGGTCTGTTTTACACACGGGTTCGATGCCCAGGCGATCGGGGGCGGTGACCGCTCCCTTACGGTTGCGGCTCTGATTGTCGCGGCTCTGATCCGGTGGGATGGATTCGAGGCTGGATTGGAGCCAGTCGATTTTCAGGCGGAGGTTGATGAAGCCCGGTCCGGCGATCTCCGGCGGTTCGATCATCCCTTCGGCCTCCGGTGGCAGGGCCTTCACCACCTCGGCGGCGATGTCGCGCGGCTTGCGGCCCAGTCGCTTCGCCAGCCCCATGGCCACGTTGCACTGGTAGTCCCCGAACTTCGGATCGCCCGCCGCCTTGATGAGCGGATCGACCCCCTCGGCCTCGGCCCCGAACGCGGCTGCCAGCGCTTCGACGATCGTACGATTCAACTGGTCAAGAATGGATTTCATGGTTCGGTAGTGAAACGTCGAAACGTTGAAACGTCAAAAAATTACGCACCGGCGGGACGCCGATGCTCCCCATCAATCGAGTAGTGTATGAACACTCATTGAATTGGTCCGCATAGTGGACGCTACTCCACTGCTTGAATCAGTGGCAGACTCGCGCGATGAGCATGCTTACCCGTCACGATGAGGCTGTGACGTGTAAGCATGGCACCCGACTTTCGCTATTCGCCATTTGCTATTCGCTATTACCCCACTCAACGGACGGGCTGTCGCCCCAGAGTGAGTCTAGATCGTAATAGGCCCGGCGTTCGGCTTCGAAGAGATGGACGATCACGTCCACGTAGTCCACCACGATCCACGCCCCCTCTCGGTAGCCGCTCGTGCTGTAGGGACGCTGGCCCTGTTCCTTCGCCGCCTCCTTAATGTGGTCGACCGCGGCCCGCATCTGCCGGTCGGACGTTCCGTTTCCGATGACGAAAAAATCGCAGATCGGGCTCACCCCGCGCAGGTCCAGCACGACGATCTCATCGCAGCGGTCTGCCTCCATCATCCGCGCGCAGTCTATCGCGAACCGGCGAGCCTCTTCCTGCGAGCGGTCCGGCTTGGCCTGCATGCGCTGCGATACTTCGGACGCGTCGCTCACGGCCGACGGATCGACGCCCAACTGTTCTGCATGTCTTAACAAGTCTTCTTTCCCGGGCATGTTTTATAGTTTCTAGTTTCGAGTTTCTCGTACTAACCCAGGGCGGCGCTTCGCTTTGCCCTGGGCTGGCATGTTTTGGCCCCTACGGGGCGATTGGTGTGGCACCCAATCGGATCCATCAATTGACGAGCAACGGAGCACTCGTCCGGATCGGCCCGCATAGCGGACCTTACGGATTTCAGTATCCGGCACCGGCAAGCAGAGCTTGCCGGTGGCACCCCCGCACTGATTGAAGCAGTGGCACACATTGTTAATGCACTGTTTGAAGCAGTGGCACACATTGTTAATGCACTGTTTGAAGCAGTGGCACACATTGTTAATGCACTGATTGAAGCAGTGGCACACTTGCAGGTTGAGCATGCTTACCCATCACGATGAGGCCGTGACGTGTAAGCATGGCACCCAACTTTCGCTATTCGCTATTCATCATTCGCTATTCTGCTACAGCCCGATCATTTCGCCCACGCGCGGGCCGAACTTGACTACCAGGCCGG
This sequence comes from Phycisphaerae bacterium, assembly GCA_046754005.1. Classification (GTDB taxonomy): domain Bacteria; phylum Planctomycetota; class Phycisphaerae; order UBA1845; family UTPLA1; genus CAYXGR01. The sequence continues at coordinate 2,370 of JBHHUV010000020.1, forward strand.
CGAAGACAACCGAGACCATGCTCATGAGCTTGATCAGAATGTTCAGCGACGGACCGCTGGTGTCCTTGAACGGATCGCCGACGGTGTCGCCGACGATGCCGGCCTTGTGGGCCTCGGAGCCCTTGCCACCATGCTTGCCGGTCTCGATCCACTTCTTGGCGTTGTCCCACGCGCCGCCCGCGTTGGCCATGAAGATCGCCACGGCGAAGCCGCTTGTCAGACCGCCGGCCAGCAGGCCCATCACGCCCGGCACCCCGAAGAGCAGCCCGACCAGGACCGGAATAATAATCGCCAGCAATGAGGGGACGACCATTTCCCGCTGGGCTCCACTGGTAGAAATCGCCACACAGTTGGCGTAGTCGGGCAACTTGGCTCCCTGAAACTCGACCTGCCGTCGGGGCCAGTTTTCACAGTCGTCGGCATAGGCCTGATCGTGGCCCTCCGACTTGAGGAATTCCTTGATCCGGCCGAACTGGTTTCGGCACTCGAGCATCATGCGATAGGCGGCCCGGCCGACGGCCTTCATCGTCAGGGCGCAAAACAGAAACGCTAGCAGCACCCCGCAGAACATCCCGCATAACACGCGCGGATTCATCAGCGTCACGTCGTAAAACGCCATGTACTGTTGCAGCGAGGCTCGACGAGCGGAAACCAATTCAACGGTATGGCCTCCGATCTTCGTTTGTTGCAGGTAGGCTTCATCCTTGGATGTGGCGGGGAGTGTGCCGATCTTGTCGCCGACCTTCAGGATCGGATCGTCACCACGCATATACTTCTTCAGTTCGCGGCGATTGAGCAACATGTAGCTTTGATAGACGTTCTCCGCTGTGCCTGATTTGAACTTCTCGCCGAACTTGCCGTATCCCATGTAATAAATGTCGCCGACGCCGGCATCCGCCTGAGCATGACTCTCGGGATGGTGCTCTTCGACCCACGCCTGCGCCTCGCGGACCTGCCCGACGCGAACCTCCTCGACATAGGCCGCCAAGAGGGCCAGCGCCGTCAGTGCCGCCGATCCGATCGCGAAGCCCTTGCCCGTCGCCGCCGTCGTGTTGCCGAGCGAATCAAGCGCGTCAGTCCGTTCGCGAACCTCGGGGGCCTGACCGGACATCTCTGCATTTCCGCCGGCATTGTCGGCGATCGGTCCATACGCATCGGTCGCCAAAGTAATACCCAGCGTGGCCAGCATGCCGACCGCGGCGATGCCGATGCCATAGAGGCCCATCATGAACTCCTGCCCGCCGCCCGCGGCGATGAAGGCACCGAGAATGGCGATCACGATGATCGTCAACGAGGCCCAGGTTGATTTCATACCTTCGGCAACGCCCGCAATGATGACCGTCGCCGGGCCGGTCTCGGCCTGTTCGGCGATCTGCTGCGTCGGGGCGTATTCATAACTGGTGTAATACTCGGTGAACCAGCCGATGCCGACGCCCGCGAAGAGACCGATGACGACTGCCAGGGCAACGCCCCACCAGCGGACGCCCTCGATCGCCGCGTCTCCCGCGCCGGGGCCGATGAGGAAATAGCAGATTCCAAATGCGGCGATGGCGATCATGACGCTCGATCCGTTGACGCCCCGGCCGAGGGCCTTCATGAGCTGACCCATCGACGCACCTTCCTCAGTCTTGACCATGTAGATGCCCACGATGGAGAGCAAAATGCCGACACCGGCCATGATCATCGGTACTGACAGCAGCCGGATTGCCGCATCCTGGGCCGCCGAACCCTCGAACAATGTCGAAGCGGCAGCCACTCCGAGGGCCATCGTCGCCAGGATCGATCCGGCATAGGACTCGTACAGGTCGGCCCCCATGCCCGCGACGTCACCCACATTGTCGCCGACGTTGTCGGCGATGGCGGCCGGATTTCGAGGGTCATCCTCCGGAATGCCGGCCTCGACCTTGCCGACCAGATCGGCCCCGACATCGGCCGCCTTGGTGTAGATGCCGCCGCCGACCCGGGCGAACAGGGCCTGGGTGCTGGCTCCCATCCCGAAGGTGAGCATCACCACCGTGATCTCATTGAGACTCATGTGGAAATCGGCCTTCAATGCGGGAATGAGGTTATTCAGTGCAAAAAACCAGCCGGTAATGTCGATCAACCCGAAGCCGACGACCACCAGTCCCATGACAGCACCGGCGCGAAAGGCCACAACCAGTCCTTCGTTCAGGCTTTTCTTGGCGCCGGCGGTCGTCCGATGGGCCGCATGGGTTGCCATCTTCATGCCGAACCAACCGCACAGACCGCTGAAGAATCCACCGGTCAGGAAGGCGACCGGCACGATCCGATGTTGGACGTGCAGGCCGAATGCCATATAGGCCAGGATCCCCGAGAGCACGAGGAATACGATGACGACGATTTTGTATTGTTGCTTCAGATAGGCCAGCGCGCCGGCGCGGACGTAGCCGGCGATCTCCTGCATCAGCGGCTCACCCTCGTCCGAAGCCATGACTTCCTTATAAAACTTCATGGCCATGAACAAGGCCACGATCGCCGCGATGGGAGCGATGTACCATTGCCATGGAATCGTCGCACTGCTGTCATGGGTGCCCGCCGCATCCTGGGCGACGGCAACACTTGCGAACAACAGGATGACGAGTACGCCCATCAAGGCACGGCCGATTCGAATCAGAACTCGATCTCTTGCGCTGGAATTCACTCCGCTATCTCCTTCGATAGAAACGTCAAAAAGTCAAAACGTCAAAAAGTCGGAACGTCGAAAAGTCGAAACGTCGGAACGTCGGAACGTCAAACTGACTGTGGCATCGGTTTCCAACCTGTGCGAAAATCCTCAATCTGCATCCCCAAGTCGAAATCCAAAATCCGCAAAGTCCGGCAGTATAAAGGACTTGTATACGCTATATCAAGGGCATGATTATTGAAAAAAGAAGAGATGATTTCCGTGAATCACAGCCATAATAGAACCTGGACACCCAATCCAAACCCCACCCGAGTCCCGGCACGCCGGGGTGGATTTGATCCAGCCGAGTGATGACCGCTTCCTTAAGGGCGCGGCTCCGATGGGGCCTCCACCAGGTGCATCAGCAGCGCATTCGTCGCCCCCTCCCGCTCCAGCCGTGTCCCCGCCACCACCACGATCAAGTCCCCCGCCTCGGCGAACTGCCGCGATGTCAGCGCCCCGTCCAGACCGGTCAGCATTGCGGTGATCTGCCCCTCCTGTTCCATCTGCAACGGAATCACCCCATAGAACATCGACATCCGACGGCAAACGCGCTCATCCGGCGACAATCCCGCCACCGGAACGCTCAACCGTGTCTTGCTCAGCAGCCGGGCGGTGTTTCCCGTTTCCGTCCAGACCGCCACCAACTTTGCGTCCAACTCCCGCGCCAGCAGACTCGCCCCGTGGGCCACTGCCGTCGTCACCCGCCGCAGCGTTCGGCTGGGATCGACCCGGGCCGACTCGTGTCTTGATCGGAGGAACCCCTCGGTCTGTTCCGCGATACGGCTCAACATCGTGACGCTTTCGGCCGGATAGCTGCCGACCGACGTCTCCGCGCTCAGCATCACGCAATCGGCCCGATCCAGAATCGCGTTGGCCACGTCGCTGACCTCGGCCCGCGTCGCCGTCGGGGAGGAGACCATCGACTGGAGCATCTGCGTGGCTACGATCACCGGCTTCGCGGCATTCTGACATGCCTGGACGATCCGCTTCTGGAGGATCGGTACCTGGGCGAGATCCATCTCCACGCCCAGGTCCCCACGGGCGACCAGGATCACATCCGACTGCTCAATGATCTCGTCGAGGTGTTCGATCGCCTGGACCGTCTCGATTTTGGCGACGATCGGGCAGTCCGAATCTCGCAGCGGCATGAGTTCGCGCAGTTCCTTCAGATCATCCGGGCTGCGTACAAACGACAACGCGATATAGTCCAGGCCGTTTTCCAGCGCCCAGGCGAGATCCTCCCGATCCTTCTCCGTCAATGCCGACATGCCCAGATCGCTGTCCGGCAGGTTCAACCCCTTTCGGGTGCGGATCATGCCCCCGACTTCGCACTGGCAGATGAGCCGATCCTCTCGGGCTTCCGCAACCCGCAATTGGATCAGTCCGTCATCAATCAGGATGCGATTACCCGTCTTGACCTCGTTGATCAGTTCCGGTCGATTCGTGGAAATGCGCTCGGCCGTTCCGACGAGATGAGCCGCGACGATCTCGATCCGATCGCCCTTGGTGATCTCGAAGCCGTCGTCCTCCACGGGATCGACTCGGATCTTCGGCCCGCACAAGTCGCCCATGACCGCCGCCGTGGCTCCACGATCACGACACACCTTCCGCACCCGTTCATAGGTCCGGGCATGCTGCTCCAGCGTGCCGTGAGAGAAATTCAGCCTGAAGACATCAACGCCGGCATCAAGCAGTGTGCCAATCATGTGCTCAGAATCAGTGGCCGGCCCCAGCGTGGCAACGATTTTGGTCTGGATCATGTCAGAATCATCGACCGATCAGGCGGATTTGTAAACCAGCAAGGGTGCACCATCCCTTCCCAAAAATGGGGAGCATCGGCGTCCCGCCGGTGCGAATTCGACCTTCTCAACCACACACCGACAAGAGGCATGGGTGCGTGGGTGCCCCACTCGTACGTCGAGCATATTTCGCTATTCGTAATTCGCTATTCGCTATTCACTATGCCACCCTCACCGCCGGAGGAAATGATCCATCAATTCGTGCCCCGCCTCCACGTGAAAGTCGCTCCGCTCCGCCATTTGCTCGGAAAACACCATCTTCGCCAAACCCCGAGGCACGTCCGATCCGGCCATACAGAACGGAGGAGGCGTCGCGGTATGCACCCGCTGCTCGACCGGTGTCGGATGGTCGGGTGCGACCAGGATCCGCCAGCGATCGCTCATCCGCAGCTTCTCCAGAACCGGTCCGACAATCTCCTCATCAATACGTTCCAATGCCTCGACCTTCGCCGCCGCGTCGCCAATGTGCCCTGCCTCATCCGGAGCCTCGATATGCACCGCGACCAGGTCATATTCGTCCAACGCCTCGACCGCGTAGCGGCCCTTGGCGGCGTAGTCGGTGTCGATGTAGCCCGTCGCACCGGGCACGTCGATCAGCGGCCAGCCCAGCAGCCGGCCCAGACCGCGAATCAGATCGACCGCCGCGATGACCGCACCGCGGACGCCGAAGCGTGTGCGAAAGCGCGGCAGAATGGGCTTCCGACCCTGTCCCCAGAGCCAGATGTGCGTCGCCGGCAATTCCCCCAGATCGGACCGGACCCGGTTGACCTCGTGCCCGGCGACGATCGGCTCGGCCCGCTCCATGATCTCCCGCACAAGGCGGCCGCCGCGGCCCTTTGGCAGGTAGTCGGCGACCGGCTCGCCGGGGATGTCGTGCGGCGGCATGCAGGCGGCGTCCAGGGCGATGGGATCGCGAATGATCATCAGATTGCGATAGGAGACGCCCGTGTGAAAGATCGGGTTCTCGCCGCCGAACTCCGCGTTGATCGCCGCGACGATCCACTCCGACTCCGCCGTGCGGATGTGCCCGGCGGTGAAGTCGGCCATCTCGCCGGCGGCGATGTTCACCAGGTTGCAGCGAAAGACGATGTCGTCGGCGTCGAGCGGGATCTTCCGGGCGACGGCCTCGATCGGTGCCCGGCCGGTGTAGTATTCCCGAACGTCATAGCCGAGCAGCGACATCGTGGCCACATCGCTGCCGGGCGTGAATCCGTTGGGCACGGTTCGAACCGTCCCCAGCCGACCATCCTCGACGATGGAATCGATATTGGGAATGTCGGCCGCTTCGAGCGGTGTCTTGCCGCCCAGGGATTCGACCGGCTCATCCGCCGCGCCGTCGATCAGGATAATGGCATATTTCGTTTGCACGTGGGCCTACCCGAACAGAGTTCCGTAATTGATCGGCAGGCTAGTATAGCGGTACTCGATCGCGTCTGAAACATGGCAAAGTTGCGATGGATTCAAGTGACGAAGGCCGATAAACTGCATCCCGATCGGGCGTTCAGCGGCAGTAGGTTCGAATCGACGGAATACCCTGTCAGGGTATCTCCCGTGTGATTGGTGTATAATATCCAAGGCGATTCGATGATGACTTCCGAGTCACGACGATTTGTGAGGGATTTCAGCATGGTACGATCAATTGAGGGTGTCTTTCGGAATGGCAAGGTCGAGTTGCTGGAACCGGCGCCGTCGGTGTCGGATGCTCGCGTCATCGTAACATTCCTGCCGCAATCCGCGACCATCGACCTTGAATCACGCGGCATTTCTCGTGAGCAAGCCACCGATTTGCAGAGCCGGCTCGGCGCATTCGCCAAGGACTGGCAGCGTCCCGACATGGATGTCTACGATGCCCTGTAACCGCGGCGATGTGGTCCTGGTTCTCTTCCCCGATTCCAATCTACGAACCGCCAAACGAAGACCCGCCCTTGTGGTACAGGCGAACGATTTGAACACCGGACTCCCGCAGACCATCGTGTCGATGATCACAAGCAACATGGCCCGTGCCGATCATCCTTCACGGGTTGCCGTCAGCAAGACATCCACACTCGGTCAGCAAATGGGATAGCTGACGGATTCCGTGATCATGACGGATAATCTTGCGACAGTGCTGGACGGGGAGATCGACCGAACCATCGGAGCATGTGGGGAAATCGCCGCGATCAACGAGGCATTGCGTCATACTCTGGGGTTGTAAAGAAGGATTGTTGCAACTCCCCATCACGATGTATCACTGAAATCCCCTGCTATTCATCTTTCTGCCTGCCCGCCTCTCGATCATCGTTCCACACTCCGGGCAATTGTTTCGATGGAGTCCGCGAATGCAATACCCGCAGTCGGCGCACTTCTCGAAAATCACAATCGCCCGATGTTCGAGGTGTCGCCTTTGATGATAACCGAGCTGCCATGTTCGATCCTTCGCCCTGAAAGGGTCATTTCCATTGTGATCGTTGTCGATTTCGGGCATTGATTCACCTACGTCCGTTTCGCACACCTCCCCGCACTCCGGACACCGGCCGCTGACGTTGGAAAAGAGGTTGTAGCCGCAGGTCTGGCAGTAACCGTCTGCATATCGACGGTTCAGCCATGGGAGCGCACGGTTCAGTGAATCCAACCACAGAACATAGGTCATCGGTACGAACACCCATAGCACATACACGAATGAAAAAACAATATGGTAGTATCCAGTCGCCCCGTGTGCGATCATGTGATTCGTCTCATGAGAACGATTCAACGTGATCTCGAGATTACAGTCCCAGAGTTGGACTTCGAAACTGTTACCAGGATATCCGCCCTCATAGTGAATCGGCCATTCGTAGCTCAGCCATGCGACAAACACAAGAATTATACTAATTGCCGATATAGACCACTTCACAAGTCTCCGAACTCGAGACTCTCTGGGCAGAAAGATATCGATACAATAACTCAATATGATCACAACCAGCAGGGTTAGTACGATACAAATCAATAAAACCAAGAATCCACCAAAACCCCATTGTTTACGTATGTTTCATCAACGGTAAGCTATACAGCAAACGATCAATAGAAGGGGAAGCCAACGAAGCCTTCTTCTTCTCTCATAGCGTTCCAGATCGTCCATCACATCACACAGCAATCGTGTGTTGGACCGAAAATCCCATCTCGGTCCTCCCTAAACGAGATTCCCATCTCGGTCCTCACAATCTCACTTTGGCAGCCGGTCGATCTTCGCCGCGAGGATGAAATCGCTCTCGGTCAGGCCGTTGATCTTGTGCGTCCACAGCTCGATCTTCACCCTGCCCCAGGTGAGAAAGAGATCGGGATGATGGCCCTGCTCCTCGGCGAGCGCGCCGACCTGGTTCACGAAATCCAGCGCCGACTTGAAATCCGGAAAGGTCCGGGTGCAAGTCAGGTGATAGTCCCGCTCGATGCCCCAGCCGTCGAGTTCGCCGAGCAGCGATTGTACCTTCGCCGCATCCAGCGGCGGCACACCGCCCTGGCAGGGCACGCATTGTTTCTCCGCAAGTTCAGACATCACATTAGTCTCCATGAATATTCCACTCGTGTTCTGGACCAAAAATCCCATCTCAACCCGGGCGGCATGCCCAAGCAAAGCGCGGGCATGGCGTGCCGACGTGCTGGACCGAGAATCCCTTCTCGGTCCTCCCTATACGGGAATCCCTTCCCGTGATAATTCTCCGAGCACCTCTGCAACCTCTGCGGTAAACCCCTGTCTTTTTAAGTCGCCCGGATCGCCGGTTGCCGGGCCTGGTACGAACGAATCCGCTCGGGCACCGGCGTCCCGCACTCCGAGCAGATGCCCGAGACGTTCCCGGTCAGATTATAGCCGCACGTAGGGCAGTGGACGAAGTCGTTGTAGCGATTCGAGCGGCGGTATTTCAGCCCCTCGGAGACGAAATAGACGACAAGAACGGGTGTCATCGTCACGATGAACGAACCGCCCACGACGGCAACGGCGATCACGATCGGCCGCACCAACAGCGGCCAGCGAAACGATGTCGCGGCCATCCCGACGGCCGCGATAAAGATGAGCCCACCGAAGTAGATGAGCAAGTTGGGGTAACAATCTCGCGCGAACGACCGGCCGCCCAGGTGCTTTCCCAAGAGGAAACCGACCAGGGCCACTGCGGCAAGCCCCAATGTCAAAGACAGGATCAACATGGAATCATCCAATCATCAATCCGCCGGGTGCCCTGTTTACACGATCCGGCCGTATGGATCTGGCAAGCATGCGGAATGGTTCCATGACAGTTCAGTCGGGGTCTTAGGGCAGCACAGTCCGGCGAAATCCGTCCCGGAGGGATATAGCAGCGTTGCCACGGGTGGAGCGCAGCGAGAGATCGTGGACACGGTCTTCTCCCGCACATCTCTTCGCCCTGGCGCACGATGCCCTCGCCCCTTCAGGGCGAGATGATGAAGCACAACGCACCCAACCCACGGGTTCCGCTGCGCTCCACCCGTGGCCATGCGCCTGCGCTCCTTCGGAGCGGAATGGTGGCCATGCGCCTGCGCTCCTTTGGAGCGGAATGCTCGTGCGTGCCACAGATGCCGGCACGGCTGTCGGTCCGCCGCCTCATGTGTCATGAACCCATGCGGCATATCCATCCACCATTCCAATGGAATCTTTTGACGTTTAAGCTCCCAATCCGCAGTCCCCTACCCGTTCAGCGCCTCCAGCGCCTTGATCGCCTTGTCGATCTCCCGCCGGTTGGTCTTGTCCAACTCGTGATGCAGCGCCTTCTCCAGCTTGGCGATATCCGTCGGTGCCCCGATCGCCGCCAGCGCCCGGATCGCCGCCAGCCGAACCGCCGCCTTCTCATCGTCGATCATCAACCCGGCTATTTTCTCGGCTGCCTTGTCGATCGAAAAATGCTCCCTCGGCACGCACGCAGCCACGGCCTGACAGGCCCGCGACCGGACCGACGCCTTCTTGTCGCTCAGCAGCAGCAGCAACAAATCAACGCTCGTCTGCGGGCTCCCGCGGGCCGTGATGCCCGCCAGGGCCATCGACCGCACCCGGGCCGACTTGTCTCGAGCCGATTTCTGCACCAGGTAAAAATCGTCCGGATCGTCGCTGAAGGCCAGCGCGAAGACCGCCGGGGCCCGGTCCCGCGATTGCTTGGCCTTCGCCAGCCGGCGAATCTTATCTCGATAGTCCCGGCAGAGTTGCCGAAGACCCTTCCGCGTCCGGTCCATCAAGTCGTACTGATACGTACTCCGCCCCGCCTCCCACGCCAACAGGCTCTTACTCAGCAGTTCCTTCAACTCCGACGTCTTCAGCCCCGCGGCCGCCCGTGGTGCCCGCGTCAGTCGCTCTTCCAACTCCTCGATCGCCGGCCCCCAGATCGACCGCGGCCACTTTTCGTGAAATTGTCGGCACAGTCGGAGTGTTTCCCTGGGTTCGCCCTGCTGCCGCCGTTTCAGGGCCTCGGCGAACACGTTGAGCTGATCGATCATCCCGTCGCGCTCAGCCTCGTTCAGCATCTTCATCCGCTTCAGATCGATCTCGACGCGAAGCTCGTAGTCTTCGTCGCCATTCGGACGACGACGCTTGTATTCCGCACGGGCCTCCATCCGGAGCAGCGTCCGATCCAGCCGAGCCCAGTGGATGACCGCCTGCCCCTTGACGAAGGTATAGTTCTTCTCCAGCGCGCCGGTAAAGGCCCCCTGAACATAGAGCGTCAACCGAGCGGCGATTTCCCCCTTGCCAATCGTGTCGTGATCGAATCGAACCAGATCGACAAACTCCAGCGTCTGCGTCCCCTTGAAGCCTCCGCCGTCGACATCTCGCTCCCAGCGATGCGAAGCGTCGATCTTGCCCCGGGGCCAGTGGGCGAAATCGAACAGGGACCGAAGAGCCGCCCGCTCGGCCGCGTCGCAGAGTGGCACCTGGTACGGCGCATCCCTCGGCGTCAAGTTGGCGCTGTGCAGCCGCGTCGACCCGCCGGAAAGATTAAAATGATCGGGCGGCGGAAGGGGCTTGATTTTTTTCTTGCCATGACGCAAACCGCGAACCTTTGCCGCCCTATCCGTCATCATCTGATAGACCGTCACACTCCCCGGCTTCGACTCGGCCAGATTGCAACGAACCCAGTCGGCGGTCTGCCGATAGGTCAGCTTCTCCACGAAATCCCGCCGCGGAGCCTTCCGCCGGGTCGTCCGCGTGATCCGATGAACGGTCAAGTGCCCCGGCAGCAGATTATTCTTGAAGGTCATCGTGTCGCCGGCGAGGGCATCACCCGGACCGATCACGACAAACACAATGAGCGGAACAATCACCAATCGGAATCGAATCATGCGGGGCTCCAACCGATCCAACGTCAGGCAGGACATACACACAACCCCATTATAGCCCCCTTACTATGTCCAAGTGTATGAGTACCTGACTGGGTTCTGGATTTCGCTATTCGCTATTCGCCATTCGCTATTCGCTATTCATGTCCCCCTCACCAATAGCTCAGTGCCGGAACAGTCTTGATCGACCCATCCCCCCGATAGTTCGCCGACGCGGGCGCCGGCAGGCCCGCAAGGTGCGACACCTCGTTCAGGCACACCAACGAACTGATCTCCTCGTGATAGCGTACCCCGTTGATCGCCGCATTGTCGATGATGAAACGAAAGGAGGGCCCCGGTTCGTCGGTCAGCCACGCCTCGATCAGCCGAGCAATCGGGCTGCCATGGCTCACCACCACAACCGCATCCTCATCTGCGGGCCAACGCTTCTTCAAAAAGCCCGCGAACGATTGCACGCGCGCGACGAGCCGCATGAACGACTCATCGACGGGAACCCAATCGAACGAACCCGCATGGTCCGGACAGGGCATCAACCGAGTATCACGACGCGTGATCTCCTCGACCGTTGCCAACTCGATATCCACCTCGGTCCCCTCCGAAAGGTGGTGGTGCTCACACAGCTCGGGACGCAGAAAAACGGGTTGACCGCAGACGTCGGCCAGCGGCAAGGCGGTATCGAGGGCGCGCCGGAACGGGCTGGAATAGATCGCTCGGACGGCAACACCCGACAGGCGCCGGGCCAACGCCTCGACCTGTCGCTCACCGAGATCGGTCAGGCCATCATTCAGGCTCTCCGCCTGCTTTACGTTGGACAATGATTCGGCGTGTCGGACGAGATAAGCGATCATTCAAGTCTCCAACCCGCGAGATAGAAACGGGATGAATGGATGATAACACGCCGGAACCCGGGTCGTCCCCCTGGCGAAAGGGATGATAGGGTCAGGAGCGAATGTGCAATCGGATGAAAAATTAACAGGCTGTGAATTGTGCGGTCAGGCCATCCCTCATGATCAGAATCCAATCAATGGTTCATTACAGAATCAACGGTTATGAAAACCGATTTCAGCCCGGATTGCCGTTGTATCACCCTTTCAGGGCTGGGTGTTTTTTTATCGCGATAACCCAGGGCGACGCTACGCGGCTGACGCCGCTTCGCTCTGCCCTGGGCTGACATGTTGTGGCCCCTACGGGGCGAACGGCATGATCCCCCACTACCTGAAAAGTCATGGGCCCTCCAAGCGAAACCCGCAGGGAAGTTTGTTGACACAACCCACTGGCCGTCATAGCTTTTATCATCGGATTCACAAACCCGCATTCACTCAACAACGCGCCCCCCCGCGCGTGATACAGGGAGGTTGACCCATGTTCATCAAACGCCGAAACACAATCGCCGTATGGCTTCTACCCTGGCTACTGGCCGGCGGAGCCTGGGGACAGGTTCGAACCGATACGCCCGACACACCCTGGGAGGGAGAACTTACAGGCACCAACGTCCGCGTCCGAAGCGGCGCGGGTCTCGATTTCTACCCGACAACCAAGCTCCACACCGGCGACCACGTCCTCGTCTTCGGCGAAAAACTCGGCTGGTACCGGATCGCCCCGCCGCCGAACAGCTTCTCCTACATCGATATGTCCGACGTCGAGCGTTCTCCCGGCGCGCGGCACGGTATCGTCAAGCGCGACGGCGTCTTTGTCCGCGCGGGCAGCCAACTGGTCACGCGGAAGAGCAGCACCCAGATGACCCTCAACAAGGCCGCCCGTGTCGAGATCATCGGCGAGGCCGACGGCTTCTACAAAATCACCCCCCCGCGCGGCGCCTTTCTCCACATCTCCAAGGACTACGTCAAACGCGTCCCCAAACATCTCCGAACGGGACTCGCGGAGCGATACGCCGGCCGCGTCCCCACGTCGTCGACAAGGACGCGAACCGGAATCACGCGGCCGCTGAACCAGCGCCGACCCCCGGCAGGCCATACGCCGAACAACCGCCCGCCCACACAGGGACGCAGACCAGGCCCCGGCGCACATCCGCAAACAAACCTTATTGACGGACCGCCGATCACCATCGAACCCACGATCGAGTCCCTCCAGGATAATGCCAGAGCCTTGGACAAACCCAAACTCGACAAGACTGCTCGAACCACCCATGCCCCTGCGGCATCGCCGGTGCGCCCGAGCGGTCGCTTCCAAGCCCTGCTCACGGCGATCGAAACCGACTTTCAAGCCACCATGCGTCTCCCGCTCAAGGATCGGAAGCTCGAACCATTGATCCAGCGCTACACCGAAATCGCCAATCAGAAAGACGAGCGGATCCCCGCGCAGTACGCCGCCATCCGCATCGAACAGTTGAAAAACCTCGGCCGCATCCGTCGTGCCACCGCACAGCTCAAAACCGATGGCGAAGACCTCGACGCATTCCGATCAAAGATGCGGGCCGATCGATTAAAGATCGCCCGTGCCCGCGCCGAGGAAAGGACGCGGGTCAAGTTCGATCTCCAGGGAGAATTGCGAAAGAGCTACGCCTTCGCCCCGGAGAAGCGGCGTTTTCGATTGGTCGATCCTAAGCGCCTGACGACCATCGCCTATGTCGAGGTGCCGCGAAGCGTGATGGATAGCGCCGATCCCTTTCTCGGTCGGCTCGTGGGCGTCCGGGTGTCCGGCCAGCAGTTCAGCACCGCCGCACGCATCCCCATCGCCGTCGCCTCCAGCCTGACCGACCTGACACCCCGGCCCACCGGTCGCAGCGCGGCTATAATCCCCGGCGAATCTTCGAACCGCCCAAATACTTCGAACCGTCTCGCCAATACTACCGATGAGAAGGGTAGGCGACCGGATGCGGAGATGGGTCCGTCGAAGACCGCAGTCGCCACCGGCAAGGAAGAGGCCGAACAAGGCGACGATTAGAGTCCGCCTTCGATCAGCACAGCCTGAAGGGAACGATAGCCGTGGTGTACTATTTCATCATCGCTGAGGATGGCAATCGCTACGGCCCCGCCGATATCGACACCCTTGTCCAATGGGCACACGAGGGCCGGGTCGTTGAATCGACGGTCCTCATCGAGGCGCCCCAATAGCTCGTCCAGTGAGCCGAAAGTGCTGATAAGGCTCACAGCAGTCTTCTCCCCTATGCCCTTGACTCCGGGAATGTTGTCAACGGAGTCGCCCGCAAGGGCGAAGACGTCGATCACCCTTTCGGGCGGGACTCCGTATTTCTCTTTCACCTCATTTACCCCCGTCTCTTTATTCTTCATCGTATCCAGCAGG
>JBHHUV010000021.1:0-16019 GCA_046754005.1 Phycisphaerae bacterium
GCCGCCACCGGCATCGATGCCGTCGCACACGCCATCGAGACCGCCGCCTGCACCAAACGCAATCGGGTTTCCCGCGCAGTCTCCCGTGAGGCGTGGACCCGGCTGGATCGTGCATTCGAATCCGCCTACCGGAATCCCGATGATCCCAGTGCCGGCGCCGACATGCTACTCGGCGCCCACCTGGCCGGTGCCGCGATCGAGGCCTCGATGCTCGGCGCCGCCCACGCCCTCGCCAATCCACTCACCGCCCGATACGGAATCGTTCACGGTCGCGCCGTCGGCCTCATGCTTCCGCACGTTATCCGCTTCAATGCAGTCAGCGAAAACCCCTATGCCGATCTCTGCGAAGACGCCAAACAACTCGCCCGACGTGTCGAAGCCATGCTCGACGCCACCAGCCTTCCACGCCGACTACAGGACATCGGCATTCCACAAAACACCCTCCCCGATCTCGCCACCAACGCCGCCGAGCAATGGACCGCCCGGTTCAATCCCCGCCCCGTCGCCCGATCCGACCTTTTTGCAATATACAACACCGCATATGCCTGATTGCGTTCACTCATCCACTCTCGTCAACTCCCCCCCTTTTCGGCTATAATGGCCAGTCTTCAGATGATCATGCAGCCCTGAATGCATCCCGGAAACTCGAACACATGGTTCAACTTCCCCAACTTGACTCGCATGACGACGACCAGCGGACCCAGGTCGGAAGCCACTTCGTGGCCAACTACCCCCCGTTTTCCGTCTGGACCCCGGACCACGTCCCCGAGGCGATCAAGGCCCTCGATGGCCCGGCCCGACCCGATGTCCCCCTCGGCCTCTACCTTCACATCCCGTTCTGCCGAAAGCGCTGCCGGTTCTGCTACTTCCGCGTCTATACCGACAAGAACGCGAGCGAGGTAGACACCTACATCGACGCCCTCGCCCGCGAAGTCGCCCTCTATGCCGACCGATCCGCCCTTGGTGGCCGACAGTTCGAGTTCGTCTATTTCGGCGGTGGCACGCCCTCTTTCCTCAGTAGTGCTCAACTCAACAGGCTCATCGATCGCATCAACGAACACTGGACCTGGAATGCCGCACGGGAGGTCACCTTCGAGTGTGAGCCGGGCACCCTGAAAAAAAGCAAGCTGGAGACGATCCGGAAGATCGGCGTCACCCGCCTCAGCCTCGGCGTCGAGCACTTCGACGACGAAATCCTCGAGGCCAACGGTCGCGCCCACAAATCGCCTGAAATTTTCCGGTCCTATGAATGGGCCCGCGAGGTCGGCTTTCCTCAGATCAACATCGACCTGATCGCCGGCATGGTCGGCGAGACCGACGCCAAGTGGAAGGCAACCGTAGAAAAGGCAGTCGCCCTCGAACCCGACAGCGTCACCATCTACCAGATGGAGATCCCCCACAACACCGTCATCTCACGCGAGTCCCAGGCCGCCGCCGGCCCGCTTCCCGTCGCCGACTGGCCCACCAAGCGCCGCTGGGTTGACGAGGCATTTCGCAAGTTTGAATCCAACGGGTACGTCGTCTCCAGCGCCTACACCCTCGTCAAGCCCTCCCAAAACGGCGGCTTCGTCTATCGTGATGTCCTCTGGCACGGGGCCGATCTCGTCGGAACCGGTGTCGCCTCCTTCTCTCACGTCGCCGGCGTCCACTATCAAAACACCGACGACTGGGAAGACTATGTGCGGGACTGCCGATCCGGCGAACTACCCATTCGCCGCGCCCTGGCCGCCTCCCCGCGCGAGTTGCTCATCCGCGAGCTGATCCTCCAGCTCAAGACCGGTCGCCTGGATGCCGCCTATTTCCGCGACAAGTTCGGCGCCAACATCCGATCCGAGTTCGCCGAAGCCTTCGACTCCCTCGCTGCCGACGGCTTCGCCCGCCTGGACGGGGACACCATCGAACTCGCCCGCGAAGGCCTCCTTCGCGCCGATCCGCTCCTCAATCGTTTCTTTGAAAAACAACACCGCAACATCCGTTATACATAGCGCCTACATCCAATCCGAAATCCGCAATGTCCATGTCTCCACACGAAGCCCTCGAAGAAATCTCCGCCGAATATTTCGGGCCCCGACTCGCCGAGTCCGCCATCCTCATTCCGAAGGATGAACTGCCGCCCCCGTTTGACGAACTTCTCGTTCACCACGATCACATGACCACCTGTCTCCACCGATACCATGGTCAACCCGTCGCGCTCGAAGTCCTCGAGGAGCAAAACAGGGGAGATACTTACACCCGGAAGATCCTCCTCACCGTCGGCGAAACGCGCCACGTCGTCGAGGCCGGTGTCCTGCGCGCCGACCTGCAACACATCCCCGGCGAAGCCCGTGAGGAAATCCTCCAACACAGGGCGCCGCTCGGCGATATCCTCATTCGCCACGATGTCCTTCGCCGAATCGAGCCAAGATGGTTCTTTCGCTTCGACGATTCCGGCCCGCTCGACGCAGCCTTCGATCGCCCGCTCGACGGATCCCTGTTCGGTCGCCTCGGCATCATCCACTGCCACGACCAACCCGCCATCGAGCTCCTCGAAGTCGTCGCCGCCGACCGTGCGAGATCTGAGTAAGTGCTGTAGGGCAGGTCAAGGAATGAGACCTGCCGAAATACTCGCAATTCAATACTCTGAACTCATGGGTGCCACCGGCAAGCTCTGCTTGCCGGTGCCGATGCGTGTACCCACTGCTGGAACGAGAATCCCTTCTCGTTCCCCGGCCTCTTCTTTTTCAATTTCGGTGTTTCGACTTTTCGACGTTTTGACGTTTTCCCCCGATGCATTAGAATCCACACCCAGCCAGCATGAACGCTATAACCGACACCTACGACTCCATCATCATCGGCGGCGGACCCGCCGGCGCCACGACCGCCACGCTCCTCGCCGATTACGGCCACAAGACCCTTGTCCTCGAGCGCGCCCGCTTCCCCCGTCGCCACGTCGGCGAGTCCCTCATGCCCCAGACTTATTGGTCCTTCAAGCGTCTCGGCCTGCTCGAGAAGATGAAGGCCTCTTCGTTCGTGCGCAAAGAGAGCGTCCAGTTCGTCGCACCCACCGGTCATGAATCCGCTCCGTTCTACTTCACCGAGCGCGATCCCAACGAATGGTCGGTCACCTGGCAGGTCCGACGCGACGAGTTCGATACGCTCATGCTCGAGAATGCCCGCGAACACGGCGCCGATATTGCCAACTCAGCCCACGTCCGCGAAGTCCTGTTCGACGGCGATAGGGCCATCGGCGTCCGCGCCGATATCGACGGAAAGCAGACAACGATCCATGCTCGTGTGATTGTTGACGCGACCGGCCAGTCGGCCCTCCTCGCGCGCCAGCTCGACGCCCGCGTCCCCGACGAGCGTCTTCGAAACGCTTCGATCTACGCCCACTATCGTGGTGGTGCATTGGACTCCGGCCGGAATGCCGGCGCCACGACGATTCTCCATACACCCAACCGCAACGGCTGGTTCTGGTACATCCCCCTGCGCAACGAGGATGGTCTCGTGAGCGTCGGCGTCGTCGGACCGCCATCCGTTCTTTGCAGCGGCCGGGGGGACGATCCCGCCGAGACGCTCGACGAGGAAATCGAAAACTGTCCCGCCGTCCGACAGCGTCTGGCCAATGCCGAACGCGTCGGCAGGGTATATACCACCGCCGATTTTTCCTACCGCGCCCGTCGTGTCGCCGGTAATGGCTGGATCCTGGTGGGCGATGCCTTCGCCTTTCTCGATCCGATTTATTCCTCCGGCATCATGCTCGCCCTCAAGAGCGGTGAGTTCGCCGCCGACACGATCCACAACGCACTGGTCGATAACGATCTTTCCGCGGGACGGCTCGGCAGCTTCGGCCCGCGCCTCGTCGCCGGGATGCAGAACATCCGTCGCCTGGTCTATGCCTTTTATAATAAAAATTTCAGCATCGGCCGATTCGCCCGCGAGCATCCCCAATACAAGGATCACCTCGTCCGCATCCTCATCGGGGATATCTTCAACGACGAAGTCGCCGAGGTCTTCAGCGCCATGCCCGACATCATGGCACCGGTCAATCCCATCGAGCTGAAAACAGAAGACATAAAGGTGCATTAAGCGCCAACCGGAGAGAGCGCCGTCGAAACAAACCCCCACTGTCACAACCCCACCGTGATCAACCCATGAAAAAACTCACCTACACCCTCATCGTGCTCCTCGCGATCCTCCACCAGGATTTCTGGTGGTGGGATGATTCTGATACCCTCGTCTTCGGCTTCCTCCCCGTCGGCCTCGCCTGGCACGCCGGCGTCTCCATCGCCGCCGCGCTGCTCTGGGCGCTCGCCGTTCTCCATTGCTGGCCGCGCGATGCCGACATCGACGAACAATCGGATTCACCGCTCAGTGATGGAGGCCAGGCGTGAATCCCGCACAAATCCCCGTTTGGATCATCCTCGGCTACCTCGCCCTGCTCCTCGGTCTCGGCCTCTTCAGCAGCCGCGTCTTCAAGGGAACCGCCGCCGACTACTTCCTCGCCTCCCGCGGCATCGGCTCTTTCCTTCTGGTCATGTCCCTCTTTGGCACCACCATGACCGCCTTTGCCCTGATCGGCTCCACCGGCGAATCCTTCAAGGCCGGAATTGGCGTCTACGGTCTCATGGCCTCCTGGGCCGGTATCGTCCACTCAGCCTGCTTCTTCCTCGTCGGCATCCGACTCTGGTCCTTTGGCAAGCGCCACGGCTACCTCACCCAGATCCAGTTCTTCCGCGACCGCTTCGAGTCCGACCGACTCGGCCTGGTGCTCTTTCCGATTCTCGTCGGCCTCGTCATCCCCTACCTGCTCATCGGCGTCATGGGCGCCGGTGTCACGATCGAGAAAGTCACCGCCGGGGCGATGCCTGTATTGTTCGCAGCATCAAAGGGCGCCGTGCCCTATTGGCTCGGCGCGGCGGTCATCTGCGTCGTCGTGCTGATCTATGTCTTCCTCGGAGGTGTCCGCGGCGCCGCCTGGGCCAACACGTTTCAGACGATCGTCTTTCTGATCCTGGGTGTGGTCACATTTTATGTCATCGCAGACAAGCTCGGCGGCATCGAAAACGCAACTCGAATGGTGCAAGAGAACAACCCGGAAAAGTTCCGCCGAACCGTTCGTGCGGATGATCCTCTCACCCGCTACCACGGCGACGTTGCCGCGTACCCTCGTCAGCTCAACAAATGGGAAGACGCCGGCCGCAAAGGCCCCAAGCCGCACCTGGCCAAAAAGCCCCACGGCATCAGCCAGTTGCACTTCTTCTCCTACCTCTTCATCCCCCTCAGCGTCGGGATGTTCCCCCATCTCTTCCAGCACTGGCTCACCGCGAAATCTGCGAAATCCTTCCGTCTCGCCGTCATCCTCCACCCGATCCTCATCATGATCGTCTGGATCCCCTGTATCCTCGTCGGTGTCTGGGCCACCTCGGCCATGATCGGCGGCAAGCCCGTCGTCCCCTACGGCTTCGCCAATCCCAACGCCGTCCTCGGGTTTTTAGTTAACCGTCTGACCACTCCCGTCCTCAGCGGCCTGCTCACCGCCGGTATCCTCGCCGCCATCATGTCCTCGCTCGATTCCCAATTTCTCTGCATCGGCAGCATCTTCACCAACGACATCGTCGCCCATTACGTCCGCCACGATCGCCTCTCCGACCGCCATCGTGTCATCTATGGGCGAGCCTTCGTCGTGGTCATCGTCCTCGTCACCTACCTCCTCGCCCTCACCCGCCCCGGCGGCGTCTTCACCCTCGGTGTCTGGTGCTTCAGCGGCTTCAGCGGTCTGTTCCCCCTCGTCTTCGCCGCCGTCTATTGGAAGCGCGTCACCAAGGCCGGTGCCTACGCCTCCATTCTCACCACCGCCGCCGCCTGGCTCATCCTTTTCGCACAGTCCGGCTATGGCGCGAATCGCGAATATCTGTTCCTCGGTATGATGCCCGTCGCCACGATCGTCGGTGCTGCCGCGGTTGCGCTTGTCCTCGTCTCGCTGGTTACCCGGCCGCCTTCATCCGAAACGATTGGAAAGTTTTTCTCCCCCGTGAAACCATAATCCCCAATCGACAATCGTAAATCACCCATCTACAATCCTGCCCACCATGCCCCGCGAATACACCACCACACGCCGCGTTCAGTTCGCCGAGACCGACATGGCCGGCGTCATGCACTTTGCCAATTATTTCCGATGGATGGAGGAGATCGAGCACGAGTTCTTCCGATCGCTGGGCACGAGCATCATGTCCACCCACGAGGACAAGCCAATAGGCTGGCCCCGCGTCCGCGCGAGTTGCGAATACTTCGGCCCAGTGCGTTTCGAGGATGTTGTGGATGTTCAGATGACGATCACGGACCTCACCGAGAAGTCCATGACCTACGAGGCCCTCTTTTCGTGCAATGGAAAACGCACCGCCCGTGGTCGCATCAAGGCCGTCTGCTGTCAGATGACCGACGACAGCTTCCAATCCATCCCCATCCCCGACGCGATCCGCGATAGAATAGACACCCCCAACACATAAACTGGAGACTGAACACTGGAGACTTGTAACGATTACGCGTACCACTGCGTAGGATGGGTCATCGACCCATATGTTATTCCCACACGTGTGCCACTGATTCAAGCAGTGCAACTGCCAGGATCAGCCGCATCCCATTTTGACGTTTTGACTTTTCGACGTTTCCCCACCGGAGCAACACCATGAAGACCCTGCCCCTCTTGTTCATACTCGGCGCCATCCTCTCATGGGGTGCCTACGTGCCGACCATCCACCACGGTCAGTTCGCCTTCGTACCCAAGGGTCCGCTGCGGGCATTTCTCTTCGTCGGCATCGCCTACTTTCTCGTCGCCGTCATCGTCCCCGGCTTCGTCATCTACGGCGTCAAGGCCGAGTCCGCCACCCTCACCGGCCGGGGCGTCACCCTTTCCCTGCTCGCCGGTCTCTTCGGCGCGCTGGGCGCACTATGCGTGATCTACGCCCTCAAGACCGGCGGAAAGCCCATCTACGTCGCACCACTGGTATTCGCCGGCGCGCCGATCATGAACGTCATCGTGACATTAATATGGGAGAAAAAGTTGGCCATGCCCGACTGGCGGTTCCTACTCGGCATCGTCCTCGCCGCCGTAGGCGCGGCACTGGTCCTGCGTTTCAAACCCGCCTGACAGTCAAACGAATTTCCGTAGACGATCCCGGTACCACTGCTTCAAGCAGTGCGGCTGATCCTATCCGCAGCGCTTCAGAGCTTTTGAACGAACACAAAATCGTTGGCCCGCGCGCCTCCGTGGCAGGCAGTGCACGACGAGACCTTTCCTTCGACAACAACATCCCCCTCCGGCGTCAGGTTGGCCCAAAACCAGTCATTGTTGGCCGTGTCGAACCCCGCAACCTTCCACATCACCGTAAGCTTTGCCTCCGTGACCAGCGTGCTGGTGCCCATGTTTTCCTTCACGATGATGGAGCCGGCCGGCAGGCGACCTGTGAAGTTATTCAACGCCTTCGCCAAGGTGTCGTTAATGAATACGCGCGACATCGGTCCGTGCGGCGGATTACTCTGAATCGTCCCCGAGGCATCCGGAAACTGCCCCCACTGATCAAACGGATCGGTCTGGAGGATCAGCGTCGCAAGCTCCGACCCACTCGGCGTCGGCGATCCTTGTGGAGCCATCGTGTCGCAACTCGCCTGCGAAAGCAGTAAAAAACCAGCCCACAGCAGAACATGGCCCGACAAAACGAATTGACCGAGAATGGCATTCATCCGAAAGAATCCTCCTGAAAAACCGGACTTCCCAATCGATTTTACACACCCCCATACCTGCAGTCCGGTCGGTCAATCCCTTATTGCACGACTTGTCGCCCCTCCCTCAAGCATCCCCTCGATCCACGCCGATACTTCCTCGGAGCCTCCCCTGCGCGCGGAGGATGGATGAAATCCCACGGGACTGCCATGTTCTCTCAGGACGAAATCGACGCCGTACTCAAGGATGCCCAGGAAGCCGTGGACACCCTTGCCGGTGACGTTGACGCAATGGGTGATTCTACGGCTGTCCAGGCTACCCCCGCGCCCGCCGGTCCACCCCCCGCGCAGCCGGCTGCGGCCCCTCGATCGCCGACCCTCGATCGCATTCTCAAGCTCAAGGTGCCCGTCCGCGTCCGGCTCGCCAACCGATCCATGCTCGTCAGCGAAATCATGAACCTTGGTCCCGGCACCATCCTCGAGTTCGATCGGACCGTCGACCAGGAACTCGATCTCATGATCAGCAACCGACAGATCGGCTGCGGTGTCGCCGTCAAGGTCAACGAGCACTTCGGCCTGCGCATCACCTACATCGGCGACGTCAAGGAGCGCATCAACTCCCTTGGCGCGATCTGATTCCACTCAATTTGGAACAATCGAAATAGGAAGTGAATGATCGAGGATCACTCGGTGTGGATCACTTGTCGAGCTTGGCAAAATCCGCGAGGAACCGTTCCAGACCGATGTCTGTCAGCGGGTGCTTCAGGATTTGCGTGAAGACCTTGAATGGCATCGTACCGATGTCGGCCCCCGCCTTCGCCGCCTGAACCACGTGGAGTGGATGGCGCAGGCTCGCCGCCAGGATCTGTGTGGAAAAGTTATAATTGTCGTAGATCAGCCGGATCTCGTCGATCAATCCCATGCCGTCGTAGCCGATGTCGTCGAGCCGGCCGAGAAAGGGTGAGCAAAACGTCGCCCCCGCCTTGGCCACGATCAGGCCCTGAAGCGACTGAAAGACAAGCGTCAAGTTCGTTTTGATTCCCTCGGCGGTGCAGATCTTCAAGGCCTTGACGCCCTCGGAGATCGTCGGCAGCTTGACGATGATATTGTCGGCGATCTTCGTAAGTTCCCGCGCCTCGGCCACCATCGCGTCACACGTCGTCGACACCACCTCCGCCGAAACGGGGCCGGAGATGATCTCACAGATCTCTCCGACCAGTGTCTTGAAGTCCTTGCCCTCCTTCGCCACCAGGCTCGGATTGGTCGTCACCCCGTCGACGATCCCCATCGCCGCGCCTTCGCGAATCTCATCGACATTGGCCGTGTCCAGAAAAATCTGCATCGCTCAACTGTCTCCCAATACTAACCACCCCGTGTCATCACGCATCAAACCGACAACACACCCGCCTCCGTCAGCTCCCGAGCTGCCGCCTCACCGGACAGGGCCTCGCCCCCGTTCAGACGGCCCAGGATGGACTCTATCAATTGCTTTCCGCGGACACTCTCTCGTTCTCCGAGGAATCCATCGAAAAAATGATCACCCGCCATCGCCCGCCCGATCTCCCGCTCCTTGTTGTGTTCGGCCAACTCGGTGAAATAAACTACGCGATACTGTTGGTCATAACCAGTCTCGCGATAAATCTCGAACATGATCTTGTCGGCGGTCGCCACGGAAATCGGTCCTTTCATGGGGTATTGTATGGGATGCGAAGGACATGTCCAAGCGTAGTGCGGGGGTGGCATGGCCAAGCGGAAGCGCGGCCAAGCCGGGTGGGCAGCACGAGGGTGCCGTTAAACTCTGATCACTTGACCGGCCCCGTCGGGTTCAGAACTCGCCGCCCCTGAACGCAACCGGGCTTCCAACGCCACCAGCTTCGCGTCAATCTCGGCCATCTGTTTTCGCCGCCGGGCCAGCTTTTCCCGGTGACGGCTCAAAAAGTAGGCGATCGTTTCGATACGAATCTTGATCGAACCGGTCGGCTTGTTCTCGTCGATATCCTTGAAGCAGAAATAGGGTGTACCCGACTTCTCAATAATCTCCTCGATGACGGTATAGATGGGCGCATCGTGGCCGCACTTGAAGCTGGACAACTCCAATGCGACGAGATTGGGATGCCGTGCCGCGAACTTGGCCGCCCAGACCTTGCGATTCGTGTTCTCGCTGTAGGCATTCTTCCAGGCATCCTCGATCGAGAGGGTACTCTGAAACGCGCCGGACCGAACCTCCTCGCCGAAGAGTCGTTCCAGTAAATCGGGATCACGTGGCAGACTCTCAATCGTGAAGACGGGGATGCCGATCTTCTGAAACTCGTCGGGAATCTCGTGACAGACACCGGGATCGCTGTGGTAGGGCCGGTTGAGCAACACGACGCCGATCTCGTCGTTGGCTTCCAGTCGATCGAGCAGGATGCGCGCCTCTCTGCGCTTCTCGGCGTGGAACTGATCATAATGATCCCAGGCGACACGGCAGGCCCGAAGGTTTTCCTCCCGGGAAAGGCCGAGCTTGTCCTCGAATTCGATAAACATTTGTCTGGCAAGAAACCCCGGCTCGCTGAAGTTGAGGAAGGTGTCGAGATACTCGATTCCGAAGTCGCTGAAGACGTTCCCCTCCTTGGTGAAGGCGGCCTTGACCGCCTCCGGCGTCGCGGTGACTGTCGGACAGGCCCGGGTATCGAGAACACCCTCCAGAAAGGTGGGCATGCAGTCGATCATGGGGAAGAAAATGTAGTCAAGCGGCTGCTTGTCGGTGTGTTTGTGATAGAGCAGATTATGGACGTGCGGGATGCCGACCTTGCTGGGGAAGCAGGGGTCGATCGCCCCTCGCTTGGCACCCTCCTTGAAGTTCTCCTCGCTCGTGTAGTCGCTCCAGATCAGATTTTTCTTCGCCAAACCCAGCGACTCAAAATATGCCATGAACCACGGACCCATGGAATACATGTTCAGCACCCGCGGCATGCCAATGCGCACCTCGCTCCGTCGGGCCATCCGCGCCCGGCGCTGCTCGATCTCACGCTTCTTCAGAAAGTTGCCTAAATGTACCGTCGGCGGAGCGTCGGCGACGACATCGGTGCCGACAGGCCTGAAGGATTCGGAGGCGAAGATTTCGCTGAAGTTGGGGTTGGCCTTCTTGACGGCGTCGAGATCCTTCTTGATGTCGCGCATGTCGTTGACATCTTCGACCGTGCCCTTTTCACAGGTGGCGATGATGAGCCGCTGCTCTCCAAGCTGCAACGGAATCTTGGACTTCTTCCTGGTGGAAGTCGTTTTGGAAGGACTCACAGCGTCTTTTTCACGTGGGGCTTCCGCGCTCACGGGTTGGCTGGATACCGCTCCATCACGGTCGCGGCTCTGATTATTCTGGCCGCGCTTCATTCGGGAGGGATGCGGAGACTCCGGACCAGCCTTCATCATGTGCGAGGAGAGATTAACAAGGGCGCCGTCGGGTTTGGGCTCTTCACCGGTCTTGACGTCGATAAAGGTCCGCAGGCACTTGTTCTTGCAAAAATAGCATCGAGTGTCTTCGTTTCGAGCCGTGCGATACTTGATTTGTCGAACGCGCTCGAGACCGATGAACTCGGTGCGGCGGCCGGCCTCGGTGTAGAGCCTGTGGGCCTCGACGGCACAACCGATGGCGCCCGCCTCGCCGCAGAACTTGTGAACGATCACCTCCGGCTCGATGCCCGTACCCACGAATCGCGACTTGATAAAATCCGCCTGTGACTTGACAGCGGCCAGATTGTGCTGAGTACCGCCCTGAAGGAGGAAGCGGGTTCCGAGCTTGGGAATGTTCGGAATCTGTGATACATACAGCCATATATTTTTCGGCAATACGTCGCACAGCCCGGCCATGATCTCCTCCGGAGCCCAACCCTGCCGCTGAAAGTCCACAATGTCCGACTGCATGAAGACGGCGCAGCCGTAGCCGAAACTGGGCATGGCGTGGGCGCCGAAGGCGATATCGGCGTAGTCCTCGACCGTGTGGCCGAAGCCGTCGGCGGTGGATTGGAGAAAGTAACCATTCCCCGCCGAGCACTGCGTGTTCAGCTTGAAATCCTTCACCTGCCCGTTCTTCAAAATAATCAGCTTGATGTCCTGACCGCCCACATCCACGATCACATCCGTCCCCGGATAATAGTGCAGGCCCGCCTGCGTGTGGGCGACGGTCTCCACGAGGGCGACGTCGGCGTTGATCACGTCACGAAGGATATCCTTGGCGTAGCCGGTCGTCCCCACGCCGAGCACTTCCAGTGTGCAGCCCTGGCTTACGATCTGTTTTTCGATCTCGGCAAAAATCTCCATCATGTCTTCGATGGGGTTGCCCTTCGAGAGCTGGTATGCCTTGGCGACAACATTCAGCTCTTCGTCTAATAGTGCGGCCTTGGTGCTCGTGCTGCCCCCGTCGAGGCCGATGAAGCCGCGCACCGGAGTCCCCGCGGCAAAACGCTTCGGCGACCAGGGTTTCTCCCGGTATTTCTCCTTGAACGCCGTCAACTCTTCCGGCGTCTTGCAGAGGCCCACCCCGCCGGCGGCCTTCTTCTCCTCGAGCCGGCCGACGCTGACGTACCATTCAAGCTCTTCGATCCCGCGATAAACCCCCTGATTGGCGTCCTCCTCGAGTTCGATCTTGGCAAACTCGACGGCACCGAGGGCGGCGAAGTATTGAGCATTCTCCGGAACGATAATGAGTTCCTCGATCGGCTGGTCGGGAATGGGAACCTTCCGCTCCTTCCAGACGATCGGAATATTGTGCCGCCAGCAATCCTTCATGCCCTGAATGTAGGTGTTGGGCCCGCCGAGCAGGAGAACCTGCGGCCGCAACGTGTGCCCTCGTGTCAGCACCGCAAGGTTCTGTTGAATGATCGACTCGAACAGAGAGGCCATCAGTTCGTCCGGCGGGACGCCCTGCTTCTGAAGGCCGTTGATGTCCGTCTCGGCGAAGACGCCGCACTTCCCGGCGACCGGGTGGAGCTTGATCCCTTCATATCCCATCTGGCAGAGTTGATCGGCCGGAATCTTCAGCTTCGCGTTGATCTTGTCGATGACCGCTCCGGTGCCACCGGCACACTTGTCGTTCATCGACGGCGTCTTCTTTTTCTTCCCCGTCTCCTCGTCTTTCTTGAAGATGATGATCTTGGCGTCCTGCCCGCCGAGTTCGACCACGCTCTGCACGTCCGGGTAGCACTTTTCAACCGCGAGGCTGACCGCATTCACCTCCTGGACGAACTTGGCGCCGATACGCGGGCCGACGGATGCCCCGCCCGAGCCGGTCATAAAAATGCGAAAGGCATTCCGAGGCACATCGGGAAATTTTTCCTCGATCTCCCGAAGCATCTCGATGCACTTCTCCGGCTGCTTCGTGTCGTGCCGCTGGTAGTCCTGGTGGAGAATCGCGTCGGTCATCGGATCGACGACCACGAACTTGACCGTCGTGCTACCCACGTCGAGACCGATGAGCAGGCCGTTTGGATACCGATCGGTCGGCTCAAACGGCCGATCTTCGATCCGCGGTCGGCTCTGATCCGCCTTGGCCAACCCGACGTTAAGCTGGACAAGCCCCTCGCCCGCACCATTGGACTCGCCCGTCGACGAGCATCCGCAGGAACCGCCGGATGAGCATCCACCGCCCCCACCGCCATGATCCGCTTCGAGATTAATCGA
The DNA here is from genome assembly GCA_046754005.1 of Phycisphaerae bacterium. GTDB lineage: Bacteria > Planctomycetota > Phycisphaerae > UBA1845 > UTPLA1 > CAYXGR01. The sequence goes on from JBHHUV010000021.1 coordinate 13,360, forward strand.
GCTAGACATCCGCATTTCCCTTATAATTCAATGCTATGGATCGTAGAATGACCAAGGCCGAGGCTCACAAGCTGCATCGTGAGGTGCTGAAGGAGGTTGATCGGCAAGACCCCCGAACCACACCCGTTGACGTAAAGTTTCGACAACTCGATAAACTCACGCGTGCTGCGCAGATTCTCGATTTGCCGGAGCATACCGAAGAAGAAATCCAAGCCGTTCGCCAGTTGTGGGTACGGCTGAAGACTAAGTGCCTGGATCGCAATGAACTTCGATCAGAGAAGCGGGAGATGTAACCTCGAAAGAACAAGTGGCTGGTTAAACGGTGATCGGAACGGCTTGCTTCGAATTGAATATCAGCCATTGAATCGCTCCCTGATCAATTAATAAAGACGGATTCAGCTTCTCTTCGTATTCCACTCTTCTTCCTGGCTTCGCGTGGGTGCCACTGCTTCAAGCAGTGAGACTCCGCGTGGTGCCTGACATCACCTGAACAGCAACGGGATCCTCATGATGTGTGGTTGTTGAGATTTCATCCGCATGCATCTTCCGCCCGACATACAACACGAAGTTCGCCGCCTTCCCCACCACGCCCGGCGTGTGCGGAATGTCCTGAAGCGGATTCCTCAACGCACGATTTTCCGGCCGGCTTACGAATTCCCGGATCTGCTCGATCGTATAGCCCGTCTTCTCAACAGCCGACCTGAACTCATCCTTGCACTTCAGCTTCGCTTCGCCGAGGGCCATCTGAACCCGGCTGTGGGCGTTGATGTCACCCTCGCCGCTGGTCTCGATTGGAATGAAGATGATGTCCTTGAAGTGCGACGTCACCGCCGCCTGCGCCCCGTCGGACTGGGCACTGGGCATGCAGCCGAAGGGCTTCAGGCTGAGAACCATGTGACAAAGATCCTTCGTCGAGTAGTAGATGTTCTTGGCGACTTCGAGATGGCCCTCGCCGCCGCCCGATCGGCTGTTGTAGTAGGGGTGCCCGACGCGGGTGAGTTCAAGCTGGTTGACGAGCGCGTGGGCCGTGCCACCCACCGCCTTGCGAAGACGATCGTATTCACGAACGAGGATCTTTTCAGCCAGCTTCCGGTTGAACTGGGCGGTTCGATACTTGATTTCATCCGCAAGCTTAGCCTTCAGGTTCCAGGGCGAGACTTCGGAATCGGCGTCGTGAAGCCCCTTGCGATCGCCGGCCTTCAGACCGGCCTGGTGGAGCATGTAGGATATCCACGTGGCAACGGGCTCGACCAGCACCTCGGCACCCTGCTCCTCAAGGAAGGAAAACATGTTGAAGTTGCCATCACCCTCGGTGGTCTGGGCCCAGAACTCCCCGGTCACCTTGCAGATCGGTTTACATCGTGTGAGGTCCACCTCGATTTCATCCTCGATGAGCCGGCGGCACTTCTCAAAGACGTCCGTATAGTAAGTGCCGCGAAGCTGATCGAGGAACTTGGCGACATCATCGCCATCTTTGAGGGCGGCAACATTCGAGAGGATCTTTTCGAGGCCGCCGCCGTGAACCTCGTCGTAGTTCTTCTCTCGAAGGGCCCTGTCGCAGAGGGCGATGCATTTCTCGAAGACCGCGTTGGTTTTCCCCGGTTCGGTTTCGTAGGGACGAATCTGGTAGGCCACCTCGTTGAGGATGTCGCCCATGAAGATGGCGTTGAGGAGTGAGAGGAAGAAGTTCAGATTGAACTCCAGGCCCGCTTCGACCGCCGCCTGATCCAAACCCCCCTCCTGTTGGAAGAGCATCACCCGAAAACCATCGAAACCGCTGTTGCGCAGGGCGATGCGATATTCGGCCTCGTACATGCCGAAGCGGCACGGGCCGCAGGCACCGGCCGTAATAAAGATATTGTCTGCGAGGATGTCTTCGAGAGGGATGTCGTCTTCGTCACGCATGCGCTTGAGATGGTTGACCAGCGCCCCAACCGTGAAGTAGGTCGGGTTGCACTGCCCGTTGTTGCCGTATTCCTTGCCGGCCTGGAAGTCGGCCTTCTCAGGAACGGGGATGAGGCCGATCTTGTAGCCAAGCCCTTCGAGGCCTGCCTTGATGAGTTTGTCGTGTTTGAGCGTAAGCCCGCCGGTCCAGATCGTGACGTTTCCGCGCTCGGATCTCGCAAAATTGCGCTCGGTGGGTCGCTTGAAGTGGGCCACCGGTCCGATTTGAAGGCCGGCTTCTTCGATAAGTCGTTGCCGCTCCTCGGCCAGCGTTTTCTCGATCTGATCCGAGAGAAGGGGGAGGGAATGATGTTTGTTTCGATTTCCAGATTGGGACTTGGAGACAGGGGCGACCATGGTTCACCTCGTTAGGGTTTACTAGCTTAGATGCCAGCTTGGTTACCAGGGACTCTTTCCGAACGAGGGGAATTAAAGCAGGCGATGAATCGTAAGTCCAGTGAAAAATTGAAGTAAAAGACGGTGCAGGCATTGATCCAGATGGAATACGAGCATTCTTGTCCTTATTAGTGATCACTAATAAGTATCAATATATCAAAGATTTATCGCAGTCGAGGGGCCGCCGGTAACGCCGCTCCGGAGTGACCGATGCCCGTCGGAAATAGAAAAATTAATGGGGAAGAAGGGATAATCAGGGAATCAGACAGCGTGCGTCACCTCGATCGCACCGCCGAAGCCGGGCGTCGAATTGCCCGCCA
>JBHHUV010000022.1:0-15595 GCA_046754005.1 Phycisphaerae bacterium
GATTACTAGCGATTCCAACTTCATGCAGTCGAGTTGCAGACTGCAATCCGAACTGAGGGACGTTTTCTGCGATTTGCTCCGCCTCGCGGCATTGCGTCGCTCTGTACCGCCCCATTGTAGCACGTGTGCAACCCCGGGCATAAGGGCCATGAGGACTTGACGTCATCCCCACCTTCCTCCGGTTTAACACCGGCAGTCTCGCTAAAGTGCCCGCCATTACGCGCTGGCAACTAACGACAAGGGTTTCGCTCGTTAGGGGACTTAACCCTACATCTCACGACACGAGCTGACGACAGCCATGCAGCACCTATCGCCGTTCCAGGGCAAGCCCTGTCACTCCGCTTTCACGGAGCTAATCCGACGTAGTTCAACCCGGGTAAGGTTCTTCGCGTTGCCTCGAATTAAGCCACATGCTCCACCGCTTGTGTGAGCCCCCGTCAATTCCTTTGAGTTTTAGCCTTGCGGCCGTACTCCCCAGGCGGCGCACTTATCACTTTTGTTCCGGCCCACCAGTCGTCAGAGACCGATGAACCTTGTGCGCATCGTTTACGGCGTAGACTACCGGGGTATCTAATCCCGTTTGCTACCTACGCTTTCGCGTCTCAGCGTCAGGACGGGCCCAGTGCCCCGCTTTCGCCACAGGCGTTCCTCTAGATATCTACGCATTTCACCGCTCCACCTAGAGTTCCAGGCACCCCTACCCGCCTCAAGTCCCGCAGTATACCTTGCCATTCCCCGGTTGAGCCGGGGGATTTCACAAAGTACTTGCGAGGCCGCCTACACGCGCTTTAAGCCCAGTGATTCCGAACAACGCTTGCCTCTCCCGTCTTACCGCGGCTGCTGGCACGGAATTAGCCGAGGCTTTTTCTGGGATAGATCAACGCAGAGCGGTATTGTCGCCCCTTGTTTTCACGACCCTAAAAGGAGTTTACATCCCGAGGGACTTCGTCCTCCACGCGGCATTGCTCCGTCAGGCTTTCGCCCATTGCGGAATATTCGTTACTGCAGCCACCCGTAGGTGTCCGGGCAGTGTCTCAGTCCCGATGTGGCCGTCCAACCTCTCAGTCCGGCTACCCGTCGTCGCCTTGGTGAGCCATTACCTCACCAACAAGCTGATAGGAAATAGGCCGCTCCCAGTCCGGCAGGCCCGAAGGTCCCCACCTTTGATTCCCGAGTGTTGCCACCCAAGAACGTCATCTGGTATTACCGTCACTTTCGCAAAGGGAGCAAGCTCCCGACGCTATCCCAGTGACCAGGGTACGTTACCTATTCATTACTCACCCGTTCGCCACTATCCATCAAACCGAAATCCGATGGACCGTTCGACTTGCATGTCTTAGCCATGCCGCCAGCGTTCGTTCTGAGCCAGGATCAAACTCTTCGATTTTCATTCGTTCAACACAGGGCGGAAAACCGCCCCATGAATCGACCGAATTGACTGGCATGCCTCGGAAAGTCCCGAAACACGCCGACTCAAACGCTCGTCTGCAAACGAGAATGTTTGAATGCACCGACCAGTCATGGCCGGCACACACACCCACGAACCAGTCGACCGGCTGATGCCAATATAGACTGGACGTGAAGATAAGGCCTTGCGGGCGATTGCAGTCGGCCCCGCAGACCCCACATTCTCGCGGCGTTCTCTGTTCACTTTTCAAAGAGCACTCGGGGGGAAAGCGCCACGGGACGATCCCCGCAGCCTTCCCAACCGAGCGATGCAGTCTAGCACGCTCGTGAGCCGTGTCAACCCCGAAAACCTTTTTTTTCGAGGGGGGGCGAACGGAGAGTACAACGGCCGCGGGCGTCCGCAGATCGGCATGGAAACCGCCCTGGCGCCCGCTTGGGCGTGTCGGCGGCGAGCCTTCCTGAAAGCCCGCTCCGCCACTCGCGAGGTCGCTGCACCGCCCGGCTGCCGGCAGGGGATCTCGCACCTTCGGTCGAGGGTGATCGGCGCGACAGCTCAGCCCGTACCGGAGAAGCTGCGACGCGGGGCAATCCAGCCCAGAAGACGCGATGGAGGGTGCCCCGGCGATCAGCGGCAGACGGTCCAGCCAGGCGGGTTGCCGGATGCCAAAACCACCATTGCCGCAATGATAAAGCGTTTTATCTCGATATCAAGGTCAACTGGTGCTGCCCACGAGAGCACGCAGCTCAGCGGCCCAGTTGCAGCGCCCCGCTCAGGGTGCCAACAGCCACCACGTCGCCTTCGGCAAGTGTGGGGAATGCAGCCGGCAAGGCCTGGACACCGAAGACCTCGTTCGGTTGGGAGGAAAACTTGACTTTTCCGATCCCAAACTGATTGAGCGTGACCGAGGCCACTGAGGCGTCGTTGACCTTCACATCGAGCACCGCCCCGGGCTGACCGGCGAAGACCTTGACCTCAAATCTTGTCCGATTCGTCCCGGTCTCGTACTCGACCATGGTGCGTTCGATGGCCGTTCCCGTCAGGTAAGCCCTCAGTTCGACCTTTCCCGCGTCAAAACCCAGCGGTCCCAGGAGGTCCGGAAGGGTACCGTGGGTGCCACAGCCCGACAGCAGTCCGCCAACGCCGACCAACAGTGCCAATAATCGACTCGTTCTAGTCATCGTAATATCTCTCCCATTCCTGTCTTCCTGAGGTGCGTGCTGACTCGCCCCGAGCGTGCACGGCATGGCGCCTCATCCATTCAGCACTATAAGTGTAGCCTATTCGACGGCGAATCGGCAACGCGAGAACCGCCGACCGGAGACGCGACGGATCATTCGCCCACCGAGCGGGACGGAGTTGCCTCTCCGGGGTCTGCGTGACTATCCTACGGCAATGCTGCCCGCAGCGTTGCAGTGCCGGCGCGGTCGCGGGACAGCGGGTCGATTTGAGGCAGATTGCAAACACCGAAGGAGACAAAGAATCATGTCCAGTCTGGTTACCCAGGAAGCCCCGGATTTTGCCGCCCAGGCCGTCATGCCCGACAACAGCTTCGGCGAACTTAAGCTGGCATCCTGTCGCGGCAAGTACGTCGTTCTGTTCTTCTATCCGCTCGATTTCACGTTCGTGTGCCCGTCAGAGATCATCGCCTTCGACAAGAAGCTATCGGCGTTCAAGGAACGCAATTGCGAGGTGATTTCGGTATCCGTGGATTCGCATTTTACGCACCTGGCGTGGAAGAACACGCCGCGCGACAAGGGCGGAATCGGTAACGTGCAGTTCCCGATGGTCGCCGATATTGACAAGAGCATTGCCCGGTCTTACGGCGTGCTGCATGGCGACTCGGTATCGTTGCGAGGGCTGTTCCTGATCGACAAAGACGGAATCGTCCGCCACGCCCTGGTCAACGACCTGCCACTGGGGCGCAACGTCGATGAGGCGGTGCGGATGCTGGACGCGCTGCAGTTCTTCGAGACGCACGGCGAGGTGTGCCCCGCAAACTGGAAACCCGGCGAGGATGCCATGAAGCCGACGGCAGAGGGCGTAGCGGGATACCTGGCAAAGCACGGGTGATCGGGATTCCTCCGGCTCGTCCGATCGGTGGGCGCGGCGCATGACTCGCGGAAGTCCGCTGTCGAGGCCGGCTCGCAGAGGGCTTGAGTCGGCAGCCGTTTTCCCAGGTCGTCATGAACTTAGCGAGGTGGCGATCTGATCGAGTTGTTGCTTCACTTCGTCGTTGATTTCATCCGGTTGCATGATGGCGGCTATTTGGTAGTAGTCGGTCTTCGGAACGTCCATGTCCGCAGCCCTGAAGAACTGGGGCAGGAGTTCCTTGCTGGCGGCGGTCGCATTCAGGTAATCGTGGCTTCCGAGCGGGTCTCTCAGCACAGCGGGCGGGAGTTCGCTCTTCAGAAACTCCCTGCCCTGTCGGGCCGCTGCCGACGCGTAGAGTTCGAGGCCTGTTTCGGTCACGAATCTACACAGAACATCCGGAACAACCAGGTAGTTCGCGATCTCATAGCGCGTCCAACGAACGATCTCCAGCCCCTCCGCGAGGAGTTCGCGGTCGGGCAGGTTTCGATCGTCTCCGTCCAGGAGCAGGATGCCTCTTACATGCGGGCGCAGCGCGCGCAGAGCGAAGTGATGAGCCTTGGCCTCCTTCGGATGTCGCCCAACATTATTGTGCCAGATCGGCCTCTCGAGAAACTTCAGGACGGGATGCTTGAGCACTCGCGCCCATTCCCGCAGGAGTTGGAGATCGCTTCTGCCCTCCGTGTAGAGAATCCCGCTCTCCTTCTCAACCAATAGGAGATCGAGCGCCGTCAGTCGCTTCAAGGCCTCGCGGATCCGATCTCGCTCGGCCGGCTTCTCAAGCAAATGGGGCGGTCCGTAAAACGACATGACGTGCGTGACGTCTGTGGCTTCCAGCAGCACCTCGGAGTGCGTGGCGATGATCAATTGGCATTTCCGCTCGCGAGCGATCTGCTTCAACCGATCATACATCTGTCCCTGGAGAAGAACATGCTGATGCGCGTCGGGTTCATCGAGCAGCAAGACCGAAGCCGGTCGAGCATAGAAGAAGCCCAGGAGCATCAGGACTTGGTGAAAACCACTCCCTGCGCAGGCGATGTCGAGTCGGAGCTTTCCTCGCTGACCCGGCCGTGGCTTGTCGCCAGGGGCGTATTCACAGAGAATGTAAGGACGCCCCTCGTAGCTCGGCGCGAATAACGTGTATCCGAACAGCTCGCGAATGTTGTTGCAAAGCGCCTGCCAGTCGTCGGGAGACTCCTTCCCGTACACGTCCAACAACAGGTTCCGCAGGATGTCTCCAGGTTTGCCCTGGCCGATGAGCAAGTCCTGGTAGGGCCGGTCGTAGCGGGTTTCCTCGGCACCGATGCCGGAAAACGGCGGTACATGGACGACCTGGACGGCCTTGGCGACTTCGGCGACGGCGGCATACGGATCGGGCACCGCCGGGATGGCGTAAAGCGTTTCGGGGTTCTCATAGCGGAGTTCGAAGGGGAGTTGCCAATCTTGCGCGCCGTGTTCACCCTGGACGTCGATTCGCAGGAGCTTGTGCGTACCCGGCTTGGTCTTCGGGTCACCTTCGCTCTGGCGATAGAGAAGATGACGGTTGTGCCAGAGGAGATCGAGTCCTCGCAGTGGAATCGCGGTGAAGTCCTTGCGAGAGATTCTTACCCCTGGTCTCGATTTCGGCTTCTTCGGGCGGGTCCGGGGTGGCTCACGCCCTGGCTCGTCTGCGGAGGCTGAGTCGCTTTCGCGATTCGGCGGCGGGATCAGTTCTGAACGCTCGTTCGTCACACCTGCATTCCCTGGTCCCGGACTCTTGGCTCCGGTAGGACCCACGCCCTTTTCGACTCGCCATCGTTGGATCGCCAGATTCCAGACAGCCAGGGCCTGTAGCAGGGTGGATTTGCCGGAGTTATTCGGCCCCGCAAGGACGATCGTGTCCGAGAGGTCGAATTTCTCGTCTTCAAACCGCTTGAGGTACCGAAGTGACACACGCCGAATCATCGCGGCGCTATTCTAGCAGGAGTTCCAGGATCTGCACCGCATTCAGGGCGGCGCCCTTGCGGAGTTGGTCGCCGCAGACGAACAGTTCGAGTCCGCGGCCGTCGGGTTGGCTGAGGTCCTGTCGAATGCGACCGACGAGGCAATCGTCACCGCCTGCGGCCTCGATCGGCATGGGGAAATGGTTGAGGCTCCGCTCATCCACGACCGTGAGGCCCGGCGCGGCGGAGAGGAGGTCCCGGGCCTCGTCTTCGGAGACGGCGTCCACGAAGGTCAGGTTGATCGATTCGCTGTGTGCCCGCAGGACGGGAACCCGGACGCACGTTGCCGTGATCGCCAGGTCCGGAGCGTCGAAGATCTTTCGGGTCTCGTGGACCATCTTGATCTCCTCGGCGTTGTAGCCGCAGTCGTCGATCCGCGAGTTGTGGCTGAACAGGTTGAACGCGCATTGCCACGGTAGCACCCTTGGCATGACGGGTTTGCCATCAAGGATGTCGCGGGTCTGAGTCTCCAGTTCGACCATGGCCTGCCGGCCGGCCCCGCTCGCGGCCTGATAGGTGCTGACCACGATCCGCCGAACCGGGTGTACGCAGTGCAGCGGCCAGACGGCCATGTTCATGATGATCGTCGAACAGTTCGGGTTGGCGATGATGGGGGCGTCGCCGATGGTCCGAGCGTTGATCTCCGGGACCACGAGCGGGACATCCGGCTCCATTCGGAACGCGGAGCTGTTGTCGATCACCCGAGCCCCGGCCCGCGTCGCGGCGGCGGCCCATCTCCGGCTCGCATCGGCCCCGGCACTGAAGAGGGCGAGGTCGATCCCATCGAAGCTGTGGTCGCTCACCTCCTCCACGGTGATGTCTTTGCCGCGAAACGGCAGCTTCATCCCGGCCGAACGCTGAGAGGCCAGCAGGCGGAGTTTGTCGATCGGGGTGTCGCGTTGTTCGAGGATGGCGAGGAACTCCTGCCCCACGGCCCCGGTCGCGCCCAGGATAGCGATGTTCGGCGTCATAACGGGTACAGCCTCACCAGCCTTCCACGATGCGGTGGGCAGCATACTCGGCCGAGGCCGCGCGGGCGAGGGCGTCGTCGCGGTTGCGTGACGAAGCCGGCGCCCGCCGGAGATGGAGAGTCGTATGGTCTGCTGTGCGGGCCGCTGAGTTGCAGCGTCGCCTCCCCCGTGGACGGCGTTGGTGAACGACGGGAGCCCCTTGGGCGGGTCACGTCGGCCACAGGGGCCGACGCAACACTCGCTCAACGAGTCCGCCTGAACCGTCCCGGACCCGGCCCACCAAACGCGCTGTAACGGCCGTTGACACGGTCGGTGGAGTTGCTAGACTGCGTGGCTCGCCGGGCTGAGATGCTCAGCGTGGCAAGGAGGGTGGCGGAATGGTTCTGCCGCTTTTTTTTGCGTGACTTCGTACCTTTTGGCACAAAGTCCGATGAAGGGTTTGCCGCCGTCGCAGAATGACGACGAAGACGCGAAGGCGCGAATGCAATGGATGCGTGTCGGCGCATCGGCATTCAACCTCGTCGCGATGATCCTTGTGCTTGGCTATGTCGGCCATCGGCTCGACCTGCGATTGGGCTGGTCGCCGTGGGGCACGCTCGGTGGACTGCTGCTCGGGATGATCGGCGGATTGTGGACGGTCATCAAAGAGTCGGAAAAAATCAATCGGTGACGAGCCGTTGAAGCTGTATCTAGTCAGTATTCTTTTTCTGTGCGGTGCGATCCTGGTCGCTGGGGCGATTGGGTTCCAGCCCACGCGTAGCCACTGGGGCGCCGATGGCGTTCGCGGCATGGTCGCGATCGGTTTGATTTGCCTCGGCGCGGCCGTCGTGGGCGCGGCGCCGATCGGAATCGTCGCGCCGCGATGGCCGAGCTACATCGGCCAGGCCGCCCTTGCCGGCACGACGATCCGCCTGATGCTGACCGCCGGGGCCGGCTATGCCTACCAGCAACTCGCCAGCCCTCACCTCGGTTCGTATCTGCTTTGGGCCGGCGTGTTTTACCTGCTGCTGCTCGCTGTTGAGACCTGCTTCAGCGTGATGGCCGTCCGGCGGTTCTATCCCGTACCGGGCAAGGCGGCGGGAGGGGGGGGGCTGACGTGAATCTGCTCTTGCTCGCGTCGCACGACCCGGAAAGCCACGTTCTGCCGCACCGGTTCACGGAGAAGCTGTTCAGCGTCCCGGCCGACTGGGATCTCGTCATCTTCAAGATTCCCACGACGGACTTCTACTTCACCAACCACCACCTGATGACCTTGGTGGCGGCGGCCATCATGCTCGTGCTCTTTCCCGTCCTGAGTCGTCGCTATGCGGCCATGGCGAGCCGAGCGCCGGAAGATCGGGTCCCTCGCGGCTTCGGGAATCTGATCGAAGCGGTCATGCAGTTCATTCGAAATGATGTTGCGCGACCCGTCCTGGGCGACAAGACCGACCGGTTCATGCCGTTCCTGTGGACCATGTTTTTCTTCATCTGGATATGCAACCTGCTGGGCCTGGTTCCTCTCGATTCGATCGTGTCGCTCGCTTCGCACAAGAAACTGGAGCACGTCGGCGGCACGGCCACGGGCAACATCATGATCACCGCGGGTTTGGCCGTGTGCAGTTTTGTGATGATCCACTACTCCGGCACCAAGCAGGTCGCCATCGAGCTGATGGCCGGCATCTACGGCCATCACGGCGGCGGGGAGTCGCACGAGGGCGGATCCGCCGGGCACCATGCCGGCGGCACGTCACCGGCGGCGGCGATCCTGCAGGCGCCTTTTCTCTATGTCTGGAATTTCGCGCCCCATGTATTCGCGCCCGAAAAGACCGACGGAGTCGGTGCGCTGTTTCTTTGGGTTGCTGACATCGGGATGTGGGCGCTCCTGTTGGCTCTTGAGTGCATCGGGGCGGTCATCAAGCCGTTCGCACTTGCCATCCGATTGTTCGCTAACATGATCGCCGGCCACATCGTGCTGGCTTCCATCCTGGCGTTGATCTTCACGTTCACCGGCAGCGTCGCCGGCAACTGGGCCATCAGCGCCATCAGCACCCTCGGCTGTGCCGCCTTGAGCCTGCTCGAGTTGTTCGTCGCATGCCTGCAGGCCTATATCTTTGTGTTTCTGACAACGTTGTTCATTGGCGCGTCGATCGCGCCCGAGCACTAAGCCCCTGAGATCCGTATGGCATCGCCGGGATTTGATACCGGCGTCAAACAGACTGGTTGGGGTCGCCGGCACCCTGGTCGCTTGAAATCAAGCCCGGCACGAACATACATACGGCGCGGCGCACCGCCGCGCCACGGGAGAACTGGATCATGATCGACGTACTTGCAGAGACGACGCTGATGGGCACCAACGGGCTGATCGCCCTCGGCGCAGGCCTCGGCGCCGGAATCACCACGCTCGGCGCCGCCAAAGGCATCGGCCACCTTGCCGGTGAAGCGGTCAGCGGCATCGCCCGACAACCCGAGGCCGGCGGCCGCATCTTTACCTCCCTCATCATCGCTGCGGCGTTGATCGAGGGGTTCACTTTCTTCGCGCTGGTCGTCTGTAACGGTTTGGCCGGCAAGATCGGTTAGTCTCTCAGCTTTCGGAGCAGGTGGTGAACGTGACGCGTGTATTTCGAGGCAGGGTAGTCACTCAACTGGCGGTCATGGCCGGCGCCGTGCTGCTGCTCGCTCCGGACCTGTGGGCCTTGGGCGCCGAGCACGTCGCCGAGCACGGAACGGCGGACAAGCCGGCGCTCCTCGACTGGGACCTCGGGTCGGCGTTTTGGTCGATCGTCGTCTTTGTCGTTCTGTTGACGGTTCTGCGTTTTGCGGCATGGAAACCGATTCTGGAGGCGCTTCAAAAGCGCGAGGCCTTCATCCGAGACTCGCTGGAATCGGCCAAGCGGGACCGCGACGAATCCGAGCGGATCCTGAAGGAATACTCGAGCAAGATCGACATGGCTCGCGAGGAAGCCACCGCCATCGTTGAAGAGGGTCGGCGCGACGCCGAGGAGGTCCGAAAGCGGATTCACGCTCAGGCAAAGTCCGAGGCTGACGCCATGATCGAGCGGGCAAAGAATGAGATCGGCCTCGCCCGCGATGCAGCGCTCAAGGAAGTCTACGATCGGACCGTGGTGCTCGCCACGTCCGTGGCGGGCAAGATCGTCCACAAAGAGCTGACGCCGGCCGATCATCGGTCGCTGGTCGAGGAATCGTTGGCGGAGATGGCGCGGATGAAGGGATAGCGAATTGCGATCAGCGAATTACAAATCTGGGCGTGTCGATGGCGAATGATTTTGACATCACCCGAGCCGCAGCGTCCGTGTATGCGGAAAGCCTGTTGGAGTTGGCCGAGGAGGCCGGACAGGCGGATTCGGTCGGCGAGGAGCTGGCCGACCTGCGGCGCCTGTGGGACGCGGACGCGGCCTTTGCCCGATTGATGGCCTCCGCGGCAATCGATGACGATGCCCGTGCCATGAGCATCCGAAAGGTCTTCGGCGAAGGTCACGTCAGCGCCTTGGTGTTCAAGTTCCTGATGGTGCTGAACCACAAGCGTCGATCGATGATCCTGCCGGCGGTGTGCGATGCCTACAAGCATCTCCTCGATGCGAACCGCGGCCGCGGCGAGGTGTTTGTTTCGTCAGCGGTGCCTTTGGAGGACGCCCATCGAGCCAGCCTCAAGGCCCAGGTTCAGCGTCTGACCGGTCTGGAACTGACGCTTGTCGAGCAGGTGGATCCGAACCTCCTCGGCGGGTTGCGCATCCAGGTGTCCGACCGGGTTTACGACGCGTCGGTGCGCCGACGGCTGGGTAATCTGCGTTCCGAACTCCTGTCGGCGGTCGAGAAACACCTGCTCGGTGGGACGTCCAGGTTTGTGACGGAAGGGTAGTTGATGAAGATTCAGGTTGATGAGATCACGTCGGTCATCAAGGAAGAGATCGCCCACTACACCGAGGCGCTCGAGGTGTCCGAGGTCGGTCGGGTGCTGTCGATCGGGGACGGCGTGACGCGTCTATACGGCCTGGCCGATGCGATGGCCGGCGAGATGGTCGAGTTCGAAAACGGCGCCATCGGTCAGGTGATGAACCTCGAGGAGAATTCCGTAGGGGCCGTCGTCCTGGGCCAATACCTGGGAATCAAGGAAGGGGACACGGTCAAGTCCACCGGCCGGCTGCTGAGCGTGCCGGTCGGCGAGGCCATGGTCGGCCGTGTGGTTGATCCGCTGGGGCGGCCGCTCGACGGCAAGGGCGCGATCGCGACCGACCAGCGTTGGCCGCTCGAGTACAAGGCGCCCGGCATCGCCGAGCGCCAGCCGGTGAACCAGCCGCTGCAGACGGGCATCAAGGCGATCGACAGCATGATCCCCATCGGCCGGGGTCAGCGCGAGCTTATCATCGGCGACCGCAAGACCGGCAAGACGGCGGTAGCGATCGATACCATCCTGAACCAGCGCGACACGGGCGTGATCTGCGTCTATGTGGCGATCGGTCAGAAAGAGTCGACGGTCGCCAGCCTCGTCGAGACCCTCCACAGCCACAATGCGATGGATTATACGATCGTCGTGTCGGCCGGCAGCAGCGACCCGGCGCCCTTGCAATACATCGCACCGTATTCCGGGTGCGCGATGGCCGAGTATTTCATGTACCAACAGGGTCGTCATACGCTCTGTGTCTATGACGACCTGTCGAAACAGGCGCAGGCCTATCGGCAGTTGTCGCTCCTCCTGCGGCGGCCGCCGGGACGCGAGGCCTACCCGGGGGACGTGTTCTATCTCCACAGTCGTCTCCTCGAACGGTCGTGCAAGCTGGCCGAACGGCGGGCCATCGTCCCGAAGGGCAAGCCGTTTGCCGCGGGCGGCGTCAACGGCAAGACCTACGTCGGAGTGCCGGGCAAGGAAGAGGCCGACACGGACCTGAAGACGCTGGACGGGCACGCAGTGGCGGTGGATCCGACGTCGGGAGGGTCGCTGACGGCCCTGCCGGTGATTGAGACGTTGGAAGGCGAGGTCTCGGCCTACATCCCGACCAACGTGATTTCGATTACCGACGGCCAGATTTACCTCGAGCCCGACCTGTTTTTTGCCGGGGTCCGGCCCGCGATCAACGTTGGCATCAGCGTCAGCCGCGTCGGCGGCAATGCGCAGATCAAGGCGATGAAGAAGATCGCCGGTTCGTTGCGACTGGACCTGGCATCCTATCGCGAGCTGGAGGCCTTCGCCCAACTCGGCACCGACCTGGACACAGCCAGCCAGAGGCAGCTTGACCGCGGAGCCCGGATGGTCGAGTTGCTGAAGCAGGGTCAGTACAAGCCCTACCACGTGACCAATCAGGTGATCAGCATCTTCGCCGGCGCGAAGGGCTATCTGGACGACCTTCCGTTGTCTCGCGTAACAGACTTCGAGGAGAAGCTGCACACACACTTCCAAGATGAGTACCCCGAGGTCTGGCAGGGGCTGACAGACAATCAGAAGCTGGACGATGAGATCGCTGCGAAGCTGGACGACATCATCAGCAAGTTCAAGACACGATTCGGCGAAGGAAAGTAGACGCTGACGGACGACCGTGTTGTCCGGTTCGTCCGACTGAGGCATGACATTCGATGGCCAAGCCCCGACAAATCGTCAAGCGGCGAAAAGCCGTCACCAACATTCGCAAGATCACGAAGACGATGCAGTTGATCGCGACCGCGCGATTCCAGCAGGCGTACAACCGTGCCACAGCCGGCCGGCCGTACACGGACAAGATCACGCAACTTGTCAGAGAGTTGTCCGCCGCGGCCGAGGGCCAGATCGACCACGCGCTGATGAACGAGAATCCCGATGCGGAGAAGGATGCCCTGATCGTCATCACGTCGAACAGGGGTCTGTGCGCGGGCTACAACTCGGGCGTGCTGTCCACGGCTCTTCGGCATCTCAAGGAGCGTTCCGATCGCGTCCACGAGACCACGGTCGTCGGAAAGAAGGGCATCGCGTACTTCAAGTTTCTGCGCCGCACGGTGGATCACGCGATCACCTCGATCGACGACCGGCCGCGATTCGAGCAGATCGAACCACTCGCCGCCGAGTTGATGCAGCGTTTCGAAGACAAGGTGTTCGGCGGTGTCTTTGTGGCCTACACGCGGTTCATCTCGACCGGTCGCCAGAAAACCGAGATCATTCGCTTGCTGCCGCTCAGCCGGCCGACGGCTGCCGAGGATCCCGCCGTTTCCACGGACTCGGGCGCCGGCGCCGGCGGCGGCGCCATCGCCCAGTACGATTTTTCCCCGCCGCCGCGTCAGCTTCTGGATGTCCTGCTTCCGCAGACGGTCAAGGTGCGCCTGTATCAGTGCTTCACCGATGCGGCGGTGAGCGAGCAGGTGGCTCGGATGGTGGCGATGAAGGCCGCGACCGATGCGGCGGGTGACATGATCAAGTCGCTTACGCAGCAATACAACCGGGCTCGCCAGTCGCTGATCACGATGGAGTTATTGGATATTGTCGGAGGGGTCGAAGGGCTGGCATAATGGCGAATCGGCGGTGGTGTGCCGCGAGGAGTTCTTTCGCTATTCGCCATTCGCTATTCTGCCAACAACGGAGAGTGCATGATGATTGCAGAAGCCCGTGGCACGGGCAAAGTCACGCAGGTCATCGGGTCCACACTCGATGCCGAGTTTTCTGAGGATACGCTGCCCAGACTGTATAACGCCTTGAAGGTGGATATTCGGCGACAGGTCGGGACCGAGACCGTCACCGAAACGCTCCACTGCGAAGTCGCCAGTCACCTCGGTGGCGGTCGTATCCGGGCCGTGGCGCTAGGCAGCACGGACGGGCTTCGGCGTGGCACCGAGATCGTCGACACGGGCAGCCCGGTCACCGTTCCGGTGGGCGAGCAGACGCTCGGCCGAGTGTTCAACCTGATAGGCGAGACGATCGACGGGCGGGGCGAGGTGGCGGCGGCAGAGCGCCGGCCGATTCATCACGAGGCGGTGAACTTTGACGAGTTGACGCCGAAGACCGAGCAGCTTGTCACCGGGATCAAGGTGATCGACCTCTTGGCGCCGTTTGTCCGCGGCGGCAAGACCGGGCTGTTCGGTGGAGCAGGCCTGGGCAAGACCGTCATCATCCAGGAAATGATCGCCCGAATCGCACGCGAGCACAGCGGCTTCTCGGTGTTTGCGGGCGTCGGAGAGCGAACACGCGAAGGCAACGACCTCTGGCTCGAAATGCAGGACGCGGAGTTCAAGACGTCGGAAGGACAAGTTAAGAAGGTCATCGAACACACGGCGATGGTGTTCGGGCAGATGAACGAGCCGCCGGGGGCGCGGCTGCGGGTGGCGCTCAGCGCGCTGACAATGGCCGAATACTTCCGTGACGAGTCGGGTGCGGACACGATGCTGTTTATTGACAACATCTTCCGTTTCAGCCAGGCGGGTTCGGAGGTCTCGGCGCTGCTCGGACGGATGCCGAGCGCGGTCGGATATCAGCCGACCCTGGGTACGGAAATGGGCGAGCTTCAGGAGCGGATCACGTCCACCTCCAAGGGTGCCGTGACCAGTGTTCAGGCGGTGTACGTTCCGGCGGACGACCTGACCGACCCGGCACCGGCGACGGCGTTTACCCACCTCGACGCCTTCATCGTGCTGGCGCGAAACATCTCCGAGAAGGGCATCTATCCGGCCATCGATCCACTCTCGTCATCAAGCCGCATCCTTGATGCGCAATACGTTGGCCAGAGGCACTACGACTGCGCGGAGCGGGTTCAGAAGATCCTCCAGCGATATCGCGATCTTCAGGACATCATTGCCATTCTTGGTGTCGACGAACTCAGCGAAGAGGACAAACTCGCCGTCTCTCGCGCCCGCAAGATCGAGCGGTTCCTCAGCCAGCCGTTTTATGTCGCCGAGGTCTTTACCGGCTTCCCCGGAAACTACACCCAGCTCGAGGATACCATCCGCAGCTTCGAGGAAATCTGCGACGGCAAGCACGATGATCTGCCGGAACAGGCGTTTATGTACGTCGGGTCCGTCGAAGAGGCCATCGAGAAGGCCAGGAAACTGCGGGCGAGTTGACCTCGGCCTCGTTTCGTCCAGAATTCCACGGACCTGCCCGCGAGCACCTCAACCGGGGGGCGGGGCCGGACGGCGACCGGCGTGTATCTGTTGCGTCACGTCCTACTCTCGCCGTGTGGTCCGGTGCTATAGTGTTGCGCCGAGCGGTTTGATGCTCGGGAAGAAGTAGAGTGCGAGCGAGATGAACCACGCGAAACTTGGCATCCTTGTGGGCGGAGGGCCGGCACCGGGCATCAACGGGGTCATCGGGGCAGCCACGATCGAGGCCATCAACCACAGCATGGCAGTCGTCGGCTGCTACGACGGTTTCAAATGGCTTTCGACGGACCGATTCGTCGCGGAGCGCCATGCCGTCCCGCTGCAAATCGCCGACGTGGCACGCATCCATTTCGAAGGCGGCTCGATCCTGCGGACCGCGCGAACCAGCCTGCTCGACGAGGGCAAACTGAGCGAGTGACTTAAGGGATAATTTGCCGGTGAACATCTTCCCCAGCGCCAGAAATGTAAATCTCGTTATAAACAACGTCTCGCGCGTGCCCGCGGCCACGGATCCAAAAAAACCATATTTCAGCAACTTCTCAGATGGAAAAATTCCTATTATTCTTCTTTTTAAAAGTTTGCCGCTGGGCCCTTCTACTTCTTCTTCTCTCCCGAGAACGTCAAATTCAAGCGCCCTGCCGTTTCTTTCTACTTCAATAGTTATATTATCGTCGCTGATAGCCAGTATTCTTAAAACATCAAACCAATGCCTCGTGCCCCATCCGTTGATATTTTTTATCCTATCGCCTGTTTTCAATCCTGCCTTTTCGGCGGGATATCCCTCTTTAAGCCCGCCTATGTACGAGCTGAGCGACGGTGACGCCATAAATACGGCGCAGAAAACTAATGCGCCTAATACATAATTGACAAGCGCCCCTGTCACTATGATATTAAACCGCTTGCCCACCGGCTTAGAGCAAAATTCCCACTCCGCGCCTGTCCGCCCCTCTCCGGGTTCTTCTCCCGCCATTTTTACATAGCCGCCTACAGGTATGGCGGAAAGGATATATTCTGTTTCGCCTTTTCGTATAGACCAGAGTTTTGGGCCGAAACCTATGGAAAAGGCCTCCACCTTTACACCCATCTTCTTTGCC
>JBHHUV010000023.1:0-15557 GCA_046754005.1 Phycisphaerae bacterium
AGATCCGCGGAGAGTCAGTCACAACTGCTACAGATATCTATTCTTTGGGAGTGGTTCTTTATGAGTTGTTGACCGGCTGTCGGCCTTATCGCTTCCGAACGCGCGCGCCGCAGGAAATCGAGCGGGTGATTTGCGAGGAGGAGCCGATCAAACCGAGCACGGCCGTCCGGCGCGGGGGGACGCAGTCGATGCGAGGGCAAGAGTCTGGAGCGTCAAGACCCCTTGAAATGATCAGCCGATCGCGTGAGCGAAAGCCGGAAAAACTGCGTCGGCAATTGTCGGGCGATCTGGATACAATCATGCTGATGGCGCTTCGCAAGGAGCCGGCTCGGCGCTATGTTTCCGCGCAACAGTTCTCTGAAGACATCCGTCGTCATCTGACAGGATTGCCCGTGCTGGCCCGCAAAGACACGTTGCGTTATCGCGGTGCGAAGTTCGTTCGGCGCCATCGCACGGGGGTGATCGCCGCGTGTGTGGTCGTGTTGGCTCTGGTCGTCGGAATCGTGGGCATGACACAGGAGGCCCACCGCGCGCAGAGGGAGGCGGACAATGCCGGCCGGGCGATGGCCGGCCTGCTCCGGCTGGTGAAGACGTTCGATCCGACGGCGGGGATCGGCAGCCGGGCGACGTTTCGACAAATTCTCGATCATGGCGCGGACAACGCGGCACGGGAGCTCGAGGAATACCCGGAGGCGCAGGTCGAGTTCATGGAGGCGGTGGCGGGAGTTTATACCGATCTTTCGGTCCCAGACCGGGCGGTTGAATGGCGTCGTCGCGTGGTCAAAATACGACGGACACTGCAGGATGAAGGGGATCCAGTGGTGCTGGAAAGTCGCCGGAAACTCGGCCAGGCGCTGTGCATGAATCGTCAGCACGAGGAAGCCGAGACGATTCTGCGCGAGATTCTGACTCAGCAGCGTGAACAATTAGGCGACGAACACCCGGCCGTCGCGGATACCCTCTGGGAGCTTGCCTGCGCGCTGTATGGAAAGAGGGGCCGATACGACGAGGCCGAACCGCTTTTTAGAAAGGCGCTGGACATTGATCGCAAGGTGTATCCCAACCCCGATCCCGTGCTTATCAATCGAATCCTTCATTTGGGGGGGTTCTTGCAGAGCAAGGGCGACTACGCCGAAGCGGAGACACTCATGGAAGAGGCCCTGGACCAGGTCCGTCGACTGCGACCTCCCGATGATTATCTCCGAGCGAGTGTCGTCGGGGTGCTGGGCGCCTTTCTTCACGACACGTCACGATTCGCCGAAGCGGAGCCGTATCGACGTGAATGCCTCGAGATTACGCGACGGCTCTATCCCGAGGATCATCCTGCCAACGCGGCGAACATGGAACAGTTGGGGCTGCTTCTCAAGGACATGGAACGCTTTGAAGAAGCGGAACCGCTGATCCGACAGGCCCTGGAGATCAAACGCAACTTCTATGGCGAGGAGAACGCGTCCGTTGGTTATAGCTATCATTGTCTGGCAAAGGTATTGACAGACGCGGGTAAACTTTCGGAGGCCGAAGAAGCCTGTCGCAAATCACTGGAGCTTCATCTCAAGTTCTTACCCCGTGACCATCGGGATGTGGCCCGGCCGATGACCCACCTCGGGCGCATCCTCGTTCGGCTCGATCGTTATGAGGAAGCCCTGCCGCTCCTGCGGGAAGCACTGGAGATCCGCCGCAACCGCCTCCCTGTCGGTCACTGGAAGACGGCCAAGACGGAGAGCGTGCTGGGGGCCTGCCTGGCGGGGTTGGGGCGGTTTGAGGAGGCCGAACCGTTGTTGTTGAACAGTTATCCGATAATCGCGAAGGATCGCGGCCCCACCCATCGTCGCACACGCGAGGCGCTTCAGAGAATCGTCCAATTGTATACACTCTGGGGAAAACCGGAGACTGGCAGAAAGTACCAAGCCATCCTTGCCGAGGCACAACGAATAGCAAACGCTCACACAACAGGGGGTGATGTGTGAGGCCTTGGATAACTGGGATTGCGAGTGTTCTATTGCACTTGAGTCGATACCAGCGAGATTCATTAGCCCGTTTTCGGGCTATCTATTCGGTCGTCTTCAATGGCTGGGGATTGTCACTCAATCGAATCACTCGTCCATCAATAATCCTTGGACAAGTCGGAGATCGTGTAGGGTTGGGGTTCCCATCGTGTCTTCGTGTGATCCTTCCCGCGGTATTCCTGACGACCACCGCTTGTGATATCTGGCGACCACCGCCGTCAACACCGCAACAGTATGAATCGGGCCTGGTCGTCATGTATCCGGGCGCCGCCAACGTTTATACGGAAATGGCCGCCTGGCACGACGGTTTACGCGAATATGGCGTACAATATGCCATCGAGGTCATGCCTTGGGGGATTCCCTGGGACGCCCTGACGAATCTGGAATCTCTCGATCGAAATCGTGGTTGGTCTGAGCGGGAGGCGGAGCGCATTGCGGCCTACGTAGATGAGCATCCCGACCGCCCCGTAACGCTGATCGGCTACTCGTCCGGCGCGATGATCGCGATCATGGTGGTCGAGTCGTTGCCGGAGCAGAAGCGCGTTGATCGGGTGATCCTCATGAGCGCGACTGTCTCGCGAGATTATGATCTGACGGCGATGCTGGAGAATACGAGGCTGAGTGTGATTCATTATTATTCCCCATCGGATACCTTCAGCGAATTCGTATCGCTGAATCTGGGCACGACGGATCGCGAGTTCGATCTCCCGGGTGCGACCGTTGGATTTACCATCGAGAGCGACAAGCTCATTCAGATCCCCTGGAGCCCGGAACTTAGACAATACGGCAAGCAGGGCGGTCATTTCGACATCCTCTTCAGGCCACCATTCATTCGAGACTTCGTGGGACCGTGGGTGGTGGTGGAGACGAGCGTCGAATAAATCGCTGCGACACAAGCGGGTGTCATGAATCCTCAACTCGAAATGTTCGCACGCAACATCAGGCTGCTCATCGGTCTGCTCGTGTGCGCGGTGCTGGGTTTCGGGGTGTTGATCTTTTCGTGGGCCGGTTTGCGCGCGGCCCTGTTCAATCGCAAGCTGAAGCGAGCCGAGGATGATAGGAACGGCAACACCGATGACGTTGAAGAAATCCACACGCCGCCAACCGCACCGGGTGTTTGCCAGCGCTGCGATCACGCCTGTGAGAGGGTCTACCACCTGTCGAAAGGTGTGCGGCTCTGCCCTGCCTGCTATGAAAACCGGGAACACAATTGACGGGGCACTGGTAATCCTGCATATGGCGGGGTAGACTATGAATAGACCCCAAGCGCGCTGTTCATTCCGCCAGGGCACGCCGAGGATTCGACCACCATGTCATCCGAATACACCCTTGAATCAAAAGTCTATGCCGTTGGCCCTGAGAAAATCGTTTGCATGCAGGATCTACTCGACTACTTCGCTCAGATCGGCTCGATGCGGGTGTCCGACTTGCATATCAAGGCGGGCTGTCCCCCTGTCTATCGTGTCGACGGGCTCCTCCAGCGGATGAAGGGACCGGACCTGGATGCCGAAACGGTATTGAAACTCGCCGCCAGCCTGCTAACCGATTCCGAGTTGTCCCATCTCAACGAATCTCGGTCTGTCGATAGCTCCTGCTTCACGGACAGTATGCAGTTTCGGCTGAATTGTTTTCACGAGAATGATGGATTGGCCATCGCCATCCGCGCGCTCGAGGCCTCGCCACCACCGGTGGAATCGATCGGTTTTCCCAACGACGTCTGGCGCGACATCATTCAGAAGCAGCAGGGCCTCGTGTTGGTGACCGGTGTGACCGGCGCAGGCAAGTCCACGACTATCGCGTCGTTGCTCGATCGCATCGCCGAGACACGGGCCTGTCGGATCATCACGCTCGAGGATCCGGTCGAGTATCGGCTGACAAGCAACGCGGCCCTGATCTCTCAGCGTGAAGTTGGCCGCGACGTGACGAGCTATGAGCGCGGATTGCGGGATTGTCTTCGCGAGGATCCCGACGTGATCTTCGTCGGCGAAATGCGTGATCGCGATTCAACTCGCTGGACCCTGACCGCCGCCGAGACCGGTCACCTGGTCTTCTCGACGCTGCACACCCGAGACGCCCGCGGCACCATCTCGCGTATCCTCGATTTGTTCCCTGCCGATCAGCAGGACGAGATCGCCAGCCAGCTCTCGCTCGGTCTCAGCCACATCATTTCGCAGAAGCTCGTGCCGCGGCAGGATGGTGAAGGGCGCGTCGTGGCGATGGAGGTGTTGAACAACATCTACTCGGTTTCAAACCTGATCCGGCAGTTGAAGACCGAGCAGATCTACAGCCAGCTTCAGACTCGATCCAAGAATACACCGGAGGAGCGTATGGTTACGACGGAGCGATCGTTGGCCAATCTGGTCAAAAGCGGCATGGTAACAGCCCTGGAAGCGGAGCGTTGGGCGAACAACCCCTCGGCTTTCATTGAAGAGATGCAGTCCTGACGCGGTGAGCGTCGTCGGACCGGCGAGACGCCAATGCTTCCCGGACTACGGAACGCGTCATGTGCCGGAACCCGATTCAATCCTTCGTGACTCGTACTTTTCGCCAGCGGCCAGCCGAACCTGCCTGGGCGCCCAGCCCCCACGGTCCGGTCATGTCCTGGTTGCCCACGTGGGCCTTCAGGATCGTCTTCTTCCTGACGAGAACTCTCAAATCTGCCGCGTCCACTCGAACCTCGAAGGGGATCTTCGTGCCAACGCCGATACTCGGCGCCTTCGCCTTCGCCAGTTCGGTCCAATGATCCTTTCGGCTGTCATATCGGAAGACGTTCACGCCGAATCCCGCGACGAAGGCGACGGAGATGAAACCGCCGCCGTCCTTACCCAGCAGTAGATTCATCTGTCGGCGGTCGTTGGGCAGGATCTCCACCGATCCGGTGACGTGAAAGGTGCTGCGGCCGATGCGCTTCGTTCGCCAGGCGTAGGCGTTATTCGTGGCAAAGGCGATCTGGGTCCATGTATTCCCCCTGGTTTCCAGTGCGCGACTGGTTTCCCGCCACCTGGGTTGGGTCGACTTCACGTATTCACGGAATTCGTTGTTGAGGCGATCGAGGTCCTCCTGGCCGAACGATTTCTCGAAGAACTTCGCAAGTTTCGCGGCATATTTCTCTCCACCCCCCAATCGCCTCGCTTCGGCCAACACCTTGCTGAACGCCTTCTCGTACTTGCCTGTCTTCATGAAACGGAAGAAAAGCCAATAGACGGCATAGCGGTGGTTGATATCCAAATCATTACACTCGTCTCTTATGATCTGTCGAATCGCGGGACACCGGTCTTTTGTCAGCAGGTCTTTCGCACGCTGCATCCGCGTTGACTCGTAGGGATCCCGTTCCGCCGACGGGGTCCACTTGCCTACGCGCAGGGCCCGTTCGGCGATCCACATGGCCGCCCCCTCGCTGAGCCAATCCGGATGAGAGCGGTGATTCGGGATTGCGCCATAACAAGCCAGATGGGTGGCCTCGTGTGCGATCGTGTAGCGTGTGAGAATGGGGAGCCCGACGGACGAGAGTGTCTCATCCGTGCAGGGCGGTTGCAAGACGATGTACGAGGATTGGGTCTTGTGGGACGAGAACGCCAGATTTTTGCGAAATCGACCGCCAGTGATATCCTTGTCCGCCTTGACGTAGTCGTCGGTGTTTCGGTATAGATGGATTGTTGACGTTTGTCTGTCATCGGACTTCTCCTGCTCACCATACAACGCAACGGCAAATAGCCGGCTTGCCTCGGCGGTCTTCAAGGCCGTCCGGGCGAGCCGATCGTTCTTGAAATCACAGACGATACGATAGTGATCGCCTGTCGCCACGGAGGATTCATCGGCCGGGCAAGGCGAAGCGGCGTACAGACTGATGACCCATGTCAGAAGTGACACTCCAATACGCAATCCGTACCCATAATCCGAGCCCCGAGCGCAAGCGAGTGGTAACAACACAATCCGCCGCTCTCGTACGTCGCCTTTGCGATTCATCGCTGACATTCTCATGGGTTCGGCCTCAGGGCCAGCTTCGGACAATGCGCTTGAAGGTCTCGCCGCGCTCCTCGTAGTTCTTGAACCGGTCAAAACTCGCACAGGCCGGGCTCAGCAAAACGATGTCGCCCGGCTCGGCCGTGGTGCGGGCGGCCTCCACGCCGGCTTCAAAATTGTCTGCCGTTTTGATGTCGGGGGGGCGAGAAACACCGCCCACTCCACGGATTTCGCTCCGAATACGATCCCGTGTATCGCCCATACAGACTACGGACTTCGTTCGACCGGCGACGGCACGCCCGAATGTCTCAAAGGAACCCCCCTTGTCGGACCCTCCGGCCAGCAGCACGATCGGAGCGTCAAACGCCCGGAGCGACGTCATCGCCGCCTCCGGCGAGGTGGCCTTCGAATCGTTGTAGTAACACACGCCCTGATACTCCCGCACGAATTCCAGCCGATGTGGAAGCCCCGTGAATCGCCCCAACGCCGGAAGAGAAACGGCATCGGCGACGCCGAGTGACCGTGCGATGCACAGTGCCCCGGCGGCATTCTGCACGTTGTGCATGCCGGGAACTCTCAGCTCGATCGCGATGATCTCCATCGCATGATCCGCTCCGTCCCGGCAGCGTATGTGTGCCCGAGCTGTCTCCGAATCCACACCGAATCGATAAAGCCGCGGTTTGTCCTCCCAGCCGCCGGGTAATTGTTCCACACCCTCGTCAAAGGGCATGATCATCCAGTGGTGTCGCCGCTGAAAACGATAGAGGTTCCCCTTAGCGGTGGCATAGGATTCGATCGTGCCGTGGCGATCGAGATGATTCTCCCGGAAATTCGTGACCAGCGCGATGTCGGGGCTTTTGCACAGAGTCGCCGCGTCTTCCAGTTGAAAGCTCGACAACTCCAACACGACAACGTCGTCGGGTTTCATCGCCGCGACATCGGCAAGGAGCGATTTTCCGATATTCCCGCCGAGCCAGACTCGGCCATGTCGCCAGCCGGGCGATTTGACGGCCGCATCGAGGACCGTGCCGACCATGGCCGTCGTCGTGCTCTTGCCGACGGTGCCGGTGATACCGACGATGCGACTACGGCATCGATCGAGAAACAGCGTCATCTCGCTGGTCCAGGGGATGCCGCGTGAAACGGCCGCCTGAAAGAATGCAGACGATCGCTTGTCCACCGCCGGGCTGACGATGAGCCGATCGCAACCGTCAAGATCGCCCTCGTCATGTCCACCCAAACGAAAATTGATATCCAATCCTTCGAGTTCGGAAAGACTGCCTGTCAGCGCCTCCGCCGGCGACAGATCGGTCACGCAAACGCGGGCGCCTTGGCCGCAGAGCCAGCGCGTCACGCCAATGCCGCCGCCGAATCGCCCCAGCCCCATGACTACTACACGCTGGCCGCTGAACTCGGTCAAGACAATCATCCTCGATGAGCCGCAGGAAACCGCTCTCTTACGGTCGCGGGTCTGATTACACAATCACCTTCTAACACAGGGTCTATCGATCGGAAACCCGCATCCCGATATCGCCACGCACGCAGGCGCCGTCAAACGCGATTCGTTCGACGGCGTCGTAGGCGCGCTGCCGGCTCTGCTGAATCGTCTCCCCCAATGCCGTCACGCCCAACACCCGACCTCCGGCCGTCACCACGTCTTCATCCAGCAGGGTTGTCCCCGCGTGGAACACACGGACATGCTCCATTGCCCCCGCTTCCTCAAGCCCGGTGATCACCACATCCTTCTGATACGGGCCGGGATAGCCGCCCGAGGCCATCACCACGCACAACGCCGTCCGAGGATCCCATTCCAGCGAGGTCTCATCAAGACGTTCGTCAATCGTGGCCTCCAGCGCGTCTACCAGGTCACTCTGAAGCCGCATCAGAATCGGCTGCGCCTCCGGATCGCCGAACCGGCAGTTGAACTCGAGCACCTTCGGCCCGCCGGCCGTCAGCATCAGACCGGCATATAGAACTCCCTTGTATTCCACGCCCTCGCGTCGAAACGCGTCGACGATCGGCACGAAGATTTCCCGCTCGATGATCCGCAAGTCTGACTCGCTCAACAAGCCCGACGGGCTGAACGCGCCCATGCCGCCGGTGTTGGGGCCGGTTTCCCGCTCGCCAAGGCGTTTGTGGTCGGCCGCCGATTCCAGGATGTAGATCGATCGGCCATCGACCAACGCGAGCAGGCTCACCTCCCGGCCGATCAGGATGTCTTCGATGACGACGCGCGTGCCGGCCTCGCCGAGCGTCCGGTTAAACATCAAAGACTCAAGCGTCGCCAGTGCTTCCGCCGGATCTTCATGGACGAATACACCCTTGCCCGACGCCAGACCGGCGGCCTTGACGACCACGCCCTCCTCGCGCGTTTCCACGTATCGCCGGGCCATCTCGTAGCCGGTCTCCAGGTCCAGCGGCGGGGCCTCATCGCTGCGGCCCGCGTGTGGCTGTCGTGCCTGGGCCAGTTCCTGCACCGTCGGTTCGAAGACGCGGGCCTCGGCGGTCGGGATTCCCGAATCCCGCATCAGCTTCTTCGCGTAGGCCTTGTCGCCCTCAATCCGGGCGGCGGCAGCCGTGGGACCAAAAATCCGCAGGCCCGCCTCGGTGAATCGATCCACGATCCCCAGGCAGAGCGGTGCCTCCGGGCCGACGATCGTGAGGTCGATGCCATGCTTCCGAGCGAAATCCATCAGGCCGTCGAGATCATCGGCCGCCAGCGGCACATTCTCCGCGAGGCTGACGGTGCCGGCATTCCCAGGCGCGCAGTAGATTGTCGATGCCCGGGAAGATTGAGCCAGTTTCCAACACAGGGCATGCTCCCGTCCCCCTCCGCCAACGACCAGAATACGCATCGAATCTCCCATGATCCAGACCGTCTATCCCAAACCGCATCCATTTTCCATAAGGCATGGTACAGCAAGATTGAGATATGATCACCGGCTTGCCGGAATCGGTATATGAAATGGATCTACTTCCACGAGCGATGCGGACCTCTGCGGGATAGGCAGGTAATCTCAACTCGCACGTTTCGGTTTATTATCTTACAGGTTAGTCCAGAGCGCAAGCTGAAATGAGTGTACTCAATCACACGCCAGTGTCAGATTGGCCTCGGATTGGATGGCTTTTGCAAGGGCTTCCAGGAGTCGATTATGATCCCAGGGCTTGGTGAGGATACCGACGACGTTGGGTGCCTTGGCGAGCTTGACAACCAGATCTTTAGTCGCGTTGCCGGTCAGGATGATACAGGGGAGTTCAGGTACGCGTTCCAGCAGCCGCTTCAGTAGTTCCTCTCCGGACATGGCAGGCATCATCAAGTCCACCAGTGCCGCGTCGAATCGATCCTGTTCGACCAGGCTCAGTGCTGTCCAACCGCTTTCTGTAGTGACCGTTTCGATGCCGGTGGGCCGCAGTTCTCGGCGAAGGGCGTTGCAGATCAGGACGGAATCGTCCACGAGCAAGATTTTTTTTCGCCGATCTTTTTGAGACTGTGCTGGTGATTGGGCTGGGGTGGATCGATCGGGAACAGCAGCAGCAGGAGGGATGATCGTCTTTTGCGTTTCATGTTTTGGAATGGATGGGGCCGGCTTTTGCGGCGGAGGCTCTGCTACAGCAGGGGGGAGCGATGAGGGCTCGTTCCCTCGAGGGATGGGTAGCGGTTCGAATGGGGGCGATTGGAGTGTGCGGTCCAGAGTATCGCTTCGGGAACATCGAACGAATACTCGAGCCAACAAGGGATCGATATTGCTCATCGCTTGAATCCGGTCGATCAATTCCGGCTTCAGCAGTGTTCCTTCTTTGAGTAGAAGGATTCCATCCTGGTTGATAATCGGGCGCGCCAGGGTCATCCCTTCACGGATTTTCCTGGGAGAGATTTCAACTTCATCATCGATATCCGTGTCGACGCCGATGTGGTCCATGCTCTGTATGAAGAGATCGACCAGCCGTGGATCGAACCGTCTTCCTTTTTTATCGATCAGCAGTTTGCGCCCCGCGTCCCGTGACAAATTGAGCGGATCGTCGATATGATAGACTGCGCTGTCGTATGCGTCGGCGATGGCGATGATTCGTGAGGCAAGCGGTATGTTTTCGCCTTCAAGGCCGCTGGGAAAACCGCTGCCGTCAAAGTGTTCCGATTGATGTCGGACCCCGAGCGCGACCGCCTCGAATCCGCCGACACGGCGAAGGATGCTGTACCCGGTCTCATGATGCTGATCGCCGGAGGGAGTCTTTCCGCTTCCACTCCTGTTCTGTCGCGCATTGAGACCAGACGTGAGGTGCGTGATCTTGCCGAGGTCATGTAGATGCGCGGCGAATTCTATATCGCGTGTATCCACGTCGTCGAGTTCGAGCAAGGTTGCGATTTGACGGGCGAGATGAGCGACGCGTCCACTGTGTATCCCGAGATTGGGGCTGAATGTTTCCAGAACGCCCGCCAGGACGCCTACAGTGTCTCGGAGCGATTGTTCAACATGGCGCTGGAGCGTTTGTAGATGTTCGTTTTGAACACGGAGTTCATCGGTTCGCTCCCTGACTTGCTGTTCGAGTTGCTGATTCCATTGTTCCAGCTCTTCCTTTTGTTGGCGTGTTAGCGCTTCGAGCCTGAGATTATCTTCTACCAGGGCATAGGCGCGTGCGGCCTCCGCAACGACGGATCGAAGTTGCCCATCGTCCCAGGGCTTGAGGAGAAAATGATGAATATGCCCGTGATTGATGGAATCCTGTGCCGCGGTGAGATCCGTGAATCCCGTGAGGGTGATGCGAATCGTATCGGGACTGAGCTTGTAGGACTCGGCCAATACCTCCGCACCGGTCATTCCGGGCATCCGCTGATCACAAATGATGACCGCGATCTTCGAGTGCTTTAGGATTTCCAATGCCTCGGGACCGCTGTTTGCAAGATGGATGTCGTAGCCGTCGCGCCGCAACAGGCGTTTCAGCGACTGAAGGATATGCGGCTCGTCATCGACAATGAGTAGTGCGTGGCTCATCCCCGGGTTGGCTCCTCAAATAATTGATCGGGTAGTGAAATGACGGGGTTTGATGATTATACCCCTTCCTCCAGCAGCGTCAGGGAGACCCCTCGGTAGTTTCCTTCTGCCATCACTGAATTGGCACGGCACTTGATGGCTTGCCCTTGATGTTCGAAGTCCAAGGTTGCCGATTGGTCGGATGGCAGTTCGATTGTGCGTACCCATTCATACAGGACATTTGGGAATACATCCTTTGCGGAAATACCGACTAATTCAGAGTGGTTGGCTGAGATCATGTCATAGGCCCGTTTGTTCGCCCCGACGACGAGCCATTCCGGATCGACCATGAGCACGCCGACACCGATGGATTCAATAATGTCTTGTGTCAATGAAAGCCCCTGGCAGGCGTCCACGGCGCGCTGCTCCAGCAACCGGTTGAGTTCCAGGAGTTTCTTGTTTTGCTCCAGAATCTCTTCGGCCATCTGCTTGTTTTCCGCCGACAATTGATGCTGTTCCAGTGCCCGGCGAATGTGAAGCTTGATCTCCTCGTCATTCCAGGGCTTGCTGATAAATTTATAGATTGCCCCGTCGTTGATTGCTGCAATGATTGCACTCACTTCGGAGTAGCCGCTCAGGATGATGCGGAGTGTATCCGGCCAGCGATCTCGAATCTCTCCAAGAAGTTGGATGCCTGTCATGGCGGGCATCCGATAGTCACTGATAACCAGTTGGACGGGTTTGTATTCCAGGTGTTCAAGCGCTTCTTGACCGCAACTTGCGGTGAGGAGTTCATAATTTTCCCGTCTAAGGAGACGGCGCAGCGCCGAGAGGATACTGTTCTCATCATCGACAAGGAGTACTCTCGGTTTCGTTTGTGTCGGCGCACCGGATGATACAGCGAGGCTCCGACCAGTCGGCGCAGCATTACGCTTGCTCAGGCAGGCTGTTTCGCCGGGTTCATGCGACGCATTCACTTTCCTTCTCCAGCGTTTCGGGTGGCCCTGATAACGGTAATTCGATATGGAAGGTGGTTCCTTGTCCGACGGTACTTTCCGCGCTGATTCGACCCCCATGGGTATGAACAATATTATAGGCCAGATTCAAGCCTAAACCGGTTCCTTTGCCGACATCTTTGGTAGTAAAAAAGGGTTCAAAAATGTGATTCAAATTTTCGGGTGGGATGCCGCATCCGGTATCAGAAATTTCAATATGGATTTCTTCATCTTTCTGATAGGTACGAACCGTGATGGTACCATGCTCGTGGATGGCCTGGGCGGCATTGACCAGCAGGTTCAGGAATACCTGCCCCAGTTTGCCGCCGTGGCATGGAATTGCGGACATCTCACCGTATTCGCGGACAACTTCCGTTTTGTATTTCAATTCGTTCCACGCCACGTTGATCGTCTTATCCAATAATTGATTGATGTCTTCCTCACTTACATCGGGGTTATCCACGTGTGAAAAATCTCTCAGGTCGGCGACGATTTGTCGCACGCGGCGGGCGCCTTCCACTGATTCTTCGATCAAATTTTCCAGGTCTGACAAGACATAATCAATGTCTTTCTCCGCCCGAATCTGCTGGATGGCTTCGATCTTGTCCGCCATTTCCGATCGGCCTGCACAGACGCTTAGAAGATCATCGTGAGCAGTGAGAACGCTCTTGAAATCATCTACATACTGTCCTAGAGAATTCAGATTGCTCGAGATGAAACCGATCGGATTGTTGATCTCATGAGCGACTCCGGCGGCCAACTGGCCGATGGAGGCCATCTTGTCGGCCTGAAGGAGCTGCTGCTGTGTGTGTTCCAACTGCTTCATCGCCTTTTCCGCCTGCATGTTGGCGGCTTCCAATGCAAGGTTGTGGGACTCCATGACAGCGGAATAATCGCGTTGTTGTTGAACGAGCCCAAGAATCCTTTCGCCGGATCTTAAACGGGCCAACAGTTCCTGTTTGTTACAGGGCTTGGCCAGGTAGTCATCCGCTCCGGCATCCATCGCGACGATCAGATCGTCCGGATTGTCGGAGGCAGTCACCAGGATCGTATAGATTCTGCCCAGGTGATCCGAGGCTCGGATTCTCCGACACAACTCCACTCCGCTCAGACCCGGCATACGCCAATCAGTGAGGAGAATGAGTGGTTCCTGGGTCCATAGCGTATTCCACGCTTCAATTGGATCCATAAATCCAATCACATTGTAGCCGGCGGCACCAAGTAGTTTGGTGAAGAGTGTGATAATCTCCGGATCATCATCTACTACTACAACGCGCGTTTTGGCTGGAGTATGGACATCTTCAGTCGGTTTGTGTTCTTCACCAAAATATGGATGGGCGAGATTCCATTTCTCCGTCAAGGCATAGGCAAGCTGTCGCACTTCGATGGTGTCAAATGGTTTCTTCAGGATCAGCAATTGATTCATGCGGCAGAGTTTATTCGTGATTTCTTCCCATGAATGATCGGAGTACGCCGAGCAGATTACCACATTGAGATCAGGCGAAACCTCCCAAATGCGTTCTGCAGTCTCTATTCCATCCCAGCCCGGCGGCATGCGCACATCTATGAATGCCATCGCATACTCTCGCCCCTCGCTTTTAGTCTGACGAACTCTATCCAACGCCTCTTGTCCCTGATACACCGAATCCACTTCGAATGGATCCTTCATGGGTGTCGATGAGGACTGACCGAACAGGGCTGTCTCATCCTCGTCTAACCCCTTGACGCTACTTCTCGGCGTGAGAATCTTCCGAAAATCCTTGTGGATGGCTTCATTGTCGTCGACCACCAGAATCCGTCGATTGTACGTATCATGCTTGTAGATCATGGCTTCTCCACGTATTCGACCAGTCG
This sequence comes from Phycisphaerae bacterium, assembly GCA_046754005.1. GTDB lineage: Bacteria > Planctomycetota > Phycisphaerae > UBA1845 > UTPLA1 > CAYXGR01. The sequence continues at coordinate 13,789 of JBHHUV010000023.1, forward strand.
ATATGTGAGGGAGGACTGTCTAGACAGAGAGCTTTGATGTCAATTGAGAGTACTGGTATTTTTCGGTTGACAGACATCGTGATGCCTTGAATTCATGCGGAAATATATCGGAATCGGTCCGGCTAGATCTTGACGGGCCCGATTGCTCATACAATACCTACAAACTGATCGGTATCTCACTTGAGTGGGATTAACCGTATAGTTTGTATAGTAGAACATAGACGGACCTTCGGAGGGGATCCTTGTTTACCAGTATCGGACCCATTCTGTATTTCGCTTTGAGACGACTCTGATTGGTGGCGTCTACTTATTGGACTATTTATAGGAATGTGTTTTGTTGGAATATAGAGTTAATACTGCGTTCCTTCCGGACGATGTGATCGTCGGCAGTCCTATTCGATCAGGCATGGGAGGAGCCGTATATGCACGCGGATATACCTGTCAAGCCGGATTCCCTGAACAGGTATTCTATGCGCCCCTCCGTGCGACCTCGTTGGCATCTGTTTTATTTCGCCCTGGCAGGATTTGAACTGCTCACCGTCTTTTGGAGTCTATATCTCAGTCATGCCCTCATGGACCTCTACGGGCAGTCCGTCCGTGTGAATCAAGAATGGGCGACACGAGCCGACCTGTTTTCAGAACTCTGGCCCCTAGCTGTCGAGGTCAATGCACCTGGAAACGATGTGTTCGAGTCGGGCGACGTGGAAGGAGAATCGAACCGTCTGGAGCGGGCAATTCTACACTTCGATGAAAAGATTCGTCAGGTCCGCGAGAGCATGAAACAAAGTCTGGATGCCACCACGGCGTCCAGGTTCACCCAGGGCCTGGAGCGGGTTCGCACGGTCATGGATGGGTTGGCCCAGGAGGCCCGGAAGATCATGGCCAGCTTTCGCGAGAATCAGATCGAACAAGCCGGCGCGTACATGGCCTCAACGGATAGAAAATGCGCCGATGCGATCGTGAGACTGGCCAAATTGCGCAAGATAATCACGAGCATGCAAACCCGACAAATCGAGGAGCAGCAGCATGCATCTGCTGCACATCGAAAGTTCGATTATCTCATCGCCACTGCGATCGTCCTGATGGTTGGGGGTATCACGATTTATGGACACAAGTTGTCAATAAGTGTTCGCGCGGCTTCACATGAGATTGATCGACAGATGACCGCCGTGTCGGAGAGTGACGCCCGCACGCGATCCATAGTCGATAACGCTGTGGACGGAATCATCACTATTGACGATCACGGTCTTGTTGAATCAGTTAACTCGGCGGCAGAAGTTCTTTTCGGCTATGCCGCCAGTGAGATCATCGGATGCAACGTGAACAGGCTCATGCCTTCGCCGATCCGCCAGGAACACGACAGGTATTTAGGCCGTTATAGAGAAACCGGAGTTCGTACCATCGTAGGAAGTCAGAGAGAGGTTGAGGGCCTGCGCAAAGACGGAACACGATTCTCACTGGAACTGAGCGTCAGCGAAGTACAGCTCAGGTACCGGCGTTTGTTTACCGGAATTTTACGTGATATCACGAAGCGAAAGAAAACGGAGGAGCAACTCAGGATCCATGCCCGACAACATGCCGCGTTGGCGGATTTGGGCCAGGCAGCACTCGAATTTCGAGATCTGGATACGCTGTTGAATCGTGTGGTTACACTCCTCTCAGAAAAGTTGGGTGTGGAATATGCCCTCGTGATGGAGTTCATGCCCGATGAAGGCTCTCTCTTGATGCGCGCGGGCTTCGGCTGGCAGAAAGGAACAGAGGCGAAGTGT
>JBHHUV010000024.1:0-15397 GCA_046754005.1 Phycisphaerae bacterium
GGTAGGCGGTTTCGAAGGCGCGATCGAGGCGGGTCCAGGCTTCGCGGGATAGAGCACGTGAATCCTGATTGCGTTGGGTGCAGGCGGCGGTCTCGATGGCGTGTGCGACGGCATCGATGCCGGTGGCGGCGGCGACGGGCCGGGGCACTGTGCGAGTCAGATCAGGATCGAGAATGGCGATTCGGCAGGCGGCCTTTTTGTCGCCGCAGGCCATCTTCTGGTGCGTATCGGGATTGGTGATGAGGGCGAAGGACTGGGCCTCGCTGCCGGTGCCGGCGGTCGTGGGGACGGCGATCATGGGGAGCATGGAGTGGGCTGCCTTGTTGACGCCCCAGTAGGCGCGCATCTCTCCACCGTTGGTGTAAATGAAGTTGACACCCTTCGTGCAGTCCATGGCGCTGCCGCCGCCGATACCGACGAGAAAATCGGTATGGAATTCGCGGGCGGCTTCGGTTCCGGCGGCGACATGGTGGGTCGTGGGATTCTCCTCTACGGCATCGAATATAAGCGTCTGGATTCCGGCATCGTGGAGGGATTGTTCGGCGCGATTGGCGTGACCGGCGGCGACGATGCCTGGGTCCGTCACGATCAGGACACGCTTTGCGCCGAGTTCTTGTGCGAGCAGACCGAGTCGATCAATCGCGCCGGACCCGAAGACCGGGCGGATTTGGGTTCCTTTGAGGATGTCGGGCAGGGTGTTTGGGTTGGTCGTCATGGTTGGGAAAACAGGAGCTTGTACGGATTCTCGAATGTGTCCGCTTTGTCCGAACACTTTTTCATAACAACGGTCATAAATTATTTAGTTTCAGGTAGATATATCAATGTCCGCATGGATTGATGGGCATTTGTTATGGGGCATTTTATCGATCCTTTTATTGGGGTATCTCACGCTCGATTTGCAGGGCGCGACGGCGGTATAGGTGTTCGAAGAGATTTCCCTCGTGGGGCTGGTCCCAACTGATCTTCCAGGTGGGGATGGGTCCGATATTGAGGCGATCTATATTGGAAGCGGTCATGAGTGCGTCGATGAGCGACTGTTCGTTTGTGATCGCGGTGGCGATGAGGGTGGAGCCGATGGCCTCGGGCATCTCGGCGACCGGACATTCGACGACGGCCGCGTAGGGAAAGAGGTATTCCTTGTGGGCGAGGGGGTGTTGGGGGTCTTCGCAGTGAACAACAGTGGGGAGCAGGTATAGGGGTGATTCGGACTGTTGCCCCGCTTGATTCTGTGTCGTTCTTGTAAGCCGAGGGGTGCCGCGGATCGGTTCGGTGAGATCGACCGCACCCGGGCCGGTGAGGAGCTGGTCGATGGATTGGGAGATCATTTCGGCCATTTCCGAGTTGGCGAAGGCGGCGACCTGTGCGTCTGGATCTTCCACGGGGAGTGCCCGGACGGTGGCGAGTTTTTCGGCGACGGCCTCGGCGATGGGTCGGGCATTACGCGGGGTCCAGATGCCGGAGGCATTGATGCAGGAGCGTCCCCCGTTGGCGAGTATGGAAGAGACCAGGACGTCGAGATGCTGCTCCCAGTCGGCGGCGGCATCCTCGCCGAGGATGATCTTGCTGTAACCGGGGCCGTGTAGCTCGACGCGGGGATCATCCGCGTAGGGGCGGGTGGTGGCGTCGCCGCCGAAGAGCATGGAGCGATCGGAGTTGCGAAGCAGCTCGGCCGCGCCGGCATGATCGGTCGGGTAGAAGCCGAAGGCCTCGGCGGGGAGACCGGCGGCGATGAAGGATTGGATGATGCGCCAGGGGGACCAGGGTTCCTCGCGGCCGGGTTTGATGGCGATGGGTGTCTTGAGTGTGACGGCGGGAATCCAGAGGGCGTGGACACCGGGGGAGTTGCTGGGCAGGACGGCGCCGAAGACGCGTGCGGCGCGGGCGAAGCTGAGCATGCGTCCTTCGTGGCGACCGAGACCGCGATCGAGGATGGTCCAATCGAATCCGCGGGTGAGACCTGCGAGGAGGGCGTCGATCTCGGTGAAGACGCGATGGATTTTTTTCGCATTGTTACGGCAGTAGGTGACGGGCATGCCGGTCGTGGCGGAGAGGTCGCGGATGTAGTCGTCGAAGGATTGTTGCGTATCGCCGAGGGGGATGGTTCCGTTGAGGAAGATGTCGCCGGCCTTTTTCGTGGCATCGATGAGCTTATCCATGGGGAAGGAATCGAGGGCGTTGGGGTTCATCCGGCGGATGTCGCGGGCGATCAGGCCACTGTTGGCGTGTGAGAGTCGGGCGACGGTCTCGCCGGTGGCATGGTGGGTGATGTAGATTTTTTCGACGCTTTCGTAGGGTTGACCGTGCCGGAGGATGGGGATGTGAAGCATGGGGTTCTCGGTGGGATCAGTTACAGAATCGTCATTTGTCCATGTCGGGTTGGTTTGGCTTCTGTCAAGAAAGCCCGGCTGAAGCCGGCTGAGGGTTATTGTACAGGGCGTCCACCACCGACTGAAGTCGGTGGCAAACAAAAAAACTGCCCGGCTGAAGCCGGCATGGGATTTGTCGATTGTTTTATGGGTTCCGGTTCAAGCCCACGGTCCAAGGTGTGACACATTGGTTGTAGCGCCCTTTCAGGGCTGTGTGCGGGGGGGGCTGCCGACCCAGGGTGGCGCTGCGCGGCTGACGCCGCTTCGCTCTGCCCTGGGCTGACATGTGTTGGCCCCGTTGGGGCGGAGAAACAAAAGTGGGCAATGCCCACCCTACCTGGCTGACATGTTTTGACCCCGTTGGGGTATAGAAACAGAAGGTAGGCGATGCCCACCCTACCCGGCTGACATGTGTTGGCCCCGTTGGGGTGGAGAAACAGAAGTGGGCGATGCCTACCCTACCTGGCTCGCCACTGCCAAGGCTCGATCCTTGGGGATCGAGCCTTGACAGTGCCACCCTTCCACAGTGCCACCCTTCTGATGAGGGCCAGTGCGTGTAAGCATGGCACACGGCGTGTGGATTCAGAGGGGTTGCTGAAAGACGGGTTCGATGGTGGTGTTGGCGATGATGTGGTGGACGAGGGGGACGGTGTCGACGCGATTTCCATTGACGAGCCAGTGGGAAAACTGGTCGGCTCGGGGACCGACGACCCGGACGGTGACGGTCTGACTCTGGAAATACCAGCCATTGTAATCGAAGCCTTCGGGATAGCCATCGATCTCGAACGTCGTGCTGGGAGGCCCTTTGACGGAACAGTAGAAGAAGTCGCCGGCTTCGAAGATGACCTTCATCTGCCTGCGGATGTAATCGGGGCGATTGTTGACGTATTCCCTGAGCTTGTCGATGGAAGTTCGATTGTCTCGCCCGAAGGTTTCACCGAGTTGTCGGTAGTAGTCCAGCCGTGTGTTCAGGTATTCCGGATTGATGCGGTGGTTGAAGAGATCGGTGATCATTCGTGTGAAATAGGCACCGTATTCGGGACTTTCATTTCGCAGGCGGCGAAAGATGGTAGCGCGCACGTCTCCGCGTTTTTTCAGGATCAAATCGATGGCCTGCTGTTCCCATCGCTTTCCGCTCTTGGACGTTTTTTTGAAGTCCTTGAAGCTGTGATCCATGTCCCAGTTGATCCAGTACCACTTGGGATAAGGCTCCCTCTCGTCCAATACGGCGACACCCTGTCTCCAATCGCTGTCACCGCAGAAGATGAATGAGATTATGTGACGGGTGTAGTTATCGAGGTTGATGCGGCGGCCGGCCTCGGCCATTGTCATCTTGATGCGACGATCCCTGGCCCAATCCTCGAATTCGTCGTATGCCTTGACGGCTTTCTTCTTGTTGTCGCTCTTGTAACGAAAATAGAGGAAGTCTTCATGGCCGATATGGGCCTTCCACTGGCGTTTACTGACGTGTTCCATGAGACCGTAAACCCCCTGGGATTTGCCATTGAGGAAGAAGACGGCCTGCTTGACTTCGGGGGCGATGCATCCGAGTTGGCGTGCGATGTCGAGGGTGAGGGCGTCCACAAAGAGCCAGTATCGATCTCTCTTGAGTACAAGTGTCTTGATCGGATCGGTATCGAGCGAGAACGGATTTCCGGAGTTGAACTGTCTCGTGCCGTATTTCCTGCGGAAGTAGAGCCGAAAGTTACGATAGGGATTGCCCTCGTTTTTGTCGGGTCTTCGGGAGAATCGGCCGTGCAGGCGGAGACCGGCTCCGGAGGCAAAAAGAATCTCTCCCTTGTCGAAGTAGGAGACCTGGGCGAGGCGTTCCCACTTTCGCCCCCGGCCTTTTGCGTTATGAATGATGCCCCGCTTCTCGCCGTGGAGATCTTCGGGGTCAACGTAGATGGAGATGATTGGATAGCCCTTTGCGATTTCCTCCGGCGGTACAGCGGAGCTCGAAGCCATGTCCACCATGCCGCCGGGATTGGTCTTGAAGAGATATCTTCCTACGTGTCTTTTTTTCTGGAAGAGGTTGGCGCCGATTTCGACTTCTTCTTTTTTGGATCGGCGAAACTGGGATTCGTCGTTGTGGACCGGCCGCACGACACCGACACGCTTGAGGATTTTGCCCATGGCGCCGTAGTTGAGCATGTCGGTGGGAATGGTGTCGCCCTGCATGAGTTGCCGGGCGTCGGCGAAGAGGGTGTTTCGCTCAAGAAGCAGGCCGACGGCGACGAAGAAGCCAAGGCCGGCGATTATCAGGAGGGTTGAACGCATGGGCTTCGCTGGGATTTCGATTCCGGGGGATGACCTGTCGTAACCGCGATCATAGCTCGCCCGGACGATTGAAGTAGACGTTAGACTTCGCGGTGTCGGAGATCCCCTTCAACTCTCTCTGGAGGGCCAGGAGGGCGTCGGTTTTCAGTTTGAGAAAGCTATAGGAGACGATGGATTCGTCGTGATTCTCGGAGATGCTGTCGAGACGGCCCTTGGGGAGCTGCGTTTCCAGGAAGGTGAGCAGCCGATCGCTCTTGTCGCGGTATTCTCCGGCGGGCATGGAGATAATGAGCATCCCGTCGTTGAGCGATCCCTTGAAGGCTCCCTGGGACACCCGCAGTGCGAGGAGCGCGAGAACGGAGACGGCGAGGATGATGGCGAGGAAGATGAGGTTGAAGGTGGCGCAGCAGATGGAGTTCGCGACGACGAGCATGATGAAGCCGATTTCCTCGGGCTCCTTGATGGGCGTTCGGAAACGGACGATGGACAGCGCGCCGAGAAGGCCGAGCGAAAGGGGCAGCGAGAACTGGATACAGATGAAGATCGCCGTGATGGAAATTCCCAGGAGTGGGAAGGCGCGGTGAACCTGGCTACCGGTTGCGCGGGTTCGGTAGAACCTGGTGTAGAGAAACGAGACGTAGAGGGAACAGAGCAGCGAGATTCCCATCACGCCGATGAATGGGAAGATGCCGATTTCACCCATTTTTCGGCTGCCGAAGCCGCCGAGGCTGGTGAGCCATTGTTGCCATTCGGTTTCCATGTTGATCGAATCCTTCTTATCTTAGACGCGAATGCGCGATGCGCGTCCATTCCGTCAAAAACAGATCCCCATAATATTTTCGTAGCACCGGCTGTACTTCGAGAATGATTCCTTCCTGCAGCCCATGGCCGTCATCGGGTGCAGGATATCGGGCAGATCGACCGTCTTGCCCTTCAACTCAAAAACGGCCTGACGAAGGCTGATGGGGTAGGCTCTCGGGACCATCCGCCAGTTGACGCCGGGAACCTGTATATCATAGTCGATGCTTAGCCGTACGCCGGTGGCGGGCTCGATGAAACGACAGCGCTTGTAGCGGATCAGAAAAGTCGGGACGAGCGGTCGGGCGAAAACAACGTCTTTCGATCCGAGCATGCGGGGAATACCGAGCAGCCGGGGATCACTCAACGAGACCCGGTCGAGCAAGCGACCGGAATGGTCTGTCCTCAGCCTGATCTTGTTCCGCTGTGAGCCGGTTCTGAACTTGGCCTCGAGAAAAGAATGATCGTCGGACGACTCGCCGTCGATGTCGGCATACCAGCGAAGGCGAACCTTCGTTTTGAGAAAGTCGCTATTGATCTTCTCGCGCAGGAATTGCCAGTCGGGTGTGTCGTAGTAGATGCTGGAGATGGTTCCAGCGGGGAATCGCACGTCGGGTTGGCATCGGCAACGGAGCCAGTTCACGAAATGGGGGGCGATGGCGGCGTCGAAGACGAATTTAGTCTCGTGTTCGCCGGCGGCGGTGCTCGGGCGTTCGGGGGGAACGGGCGCATCGATCAATCGGCTCGTCAAAGGGACGGATGCCTCGTCAGTTCGTGTGATACGGGCCTCGAGGGTGCTCATTATGGGAACAAGATAACTCATATGGTGAAAACGGACTAGCGGGCCGATTGCCGCAACGGGGCGAAGGATCGATCACTCCCAGTGATTTCGGTGATTACCGGTCGGTTCTTTAGTGTGCAATCGAAAGCGGCGTCCAGAGGGACCAAGCCCTCATGGATGGATTGTGGATCGGGGCGATGGATTGGGGTGTTGTGTATTCGCCGGTTCGCCACTGCCAAGACACGATCCTTGGGGATCGTGCCTTGACAGTGCCACCCACTGCACCGGTTGGGGGTATGGGTGGAAGAATGCGAAAAATGAGATAGGGTGCGTTTTTCGCCTCGTCGTATGAGGGGGCGGGGTAGATCAATTCGGCGAACGCGGGGTCGTCGATCAGTTTCCTGGCCAATGCCTTGTGGTCGCGATCGGTGATCACGAACGCGGTATCGAAGTGATCGCGGATATCCGTGAGCTCGACGTGAATGTCTACCTTGTATGGACGTCCGTCATCATCCAATTTTTCATACTGCGTGTCCGAAGGAACCTGGCCTCTGGATATCTTCACATAGCGTTCCCACAAGTCGGGGCGGCGCTGGTGGGTGAACTTGGGATCGAGACCGACGATGTAGTGGTTGTGGGTGTTATAGTAGAAGAATACGGGGAAGATGTCCCAGTCGTCGGTGAAGACCACGTCGCCCGGTTCGGAATGGGTTTTCAGGAATGCCATCATCTCCCGTATTGCCGGAAGATCGTAGCGGCATCGGGACTCTTTTTGGATGTCGATCAGCGGGCTCGCCGCGAGTGTGACCGTCCCGGCGACGAGACCGCAGGCGACTGCGATCGCGCGGAGACCGGCGGCGAGACGTGAGCGACGTGGCGCGCTGAATGATCGCACCCCGGTGATGGCCAGGTAGATTCCGACGATGGCCCAAGGTTGCCATGCCAGGGCGAGTCGACGCAGGTTTTGGCGGATATCTTCGGATCGTGCGGCGAGGATTGCGAAGAGGAGCACGATCAGTATTCCCGTGATGTCGCAGGCAATGCGAAGCCGACGATCGCGTCGAGAGTTCGTTTGGGATGCATCGCGTTCGATCCATTCGGCGAATCGATTGATGCTGGGTTTGGCGAGGAATGCGGCGCTGAGCAGGCAGAAGACCGGCCAATATTCGATGAAGCGCCGGGCCTTGAGGGTGAGGACCAGGAATGCGAAATTCAGTAGCAATAGCGACATGGCCTTTGGGTCCAGGGGTTTTTCCAGTCGAAGGCGGGCGATCAGGGCGAGTGTCCAGGTTATGAGGAGCGGGCCTGACAATTTCGCGACGAACCACCAGACGCCGTTGTAGGGCTTCCACTCTCGACCGACGGGGATGTCTGGAGTCAGCCCGGAGCCGAATATCTGCAGATGGAGAAATTCGATCATGCCATGGGCGTAGGGGTGGGTACCGACACCGATCGTCCACGCGACGACCGCGGCGATGAGAATCCGCCAGGGGAACACACGGTATTCACGAGAACAGAGGAGGTGTGCGGCGGTGAACAGTGCAATCACGATCGGGGCGTAGATGACACCGCCGAGGTAGAGATGGGTGTAACAGGCGACGACGAGGGCGGTGAGGAAGGCCCGGTTTTGGAAGGCAAAGAGAAGTATCAGCAGGATGAACATCAGCGAGGGTGAGATTGCCCGGACGAATGCGTGTCGGGTGAAGAATTGGTAGGGGAGAAGTATGAACAAGGCGATCCAGAAGGCCCGCCAGCGAATGCCCTCTCCCTTGAGGAGGAGATTGAAGAGCAGCAGGTTGAGTCCGAAGATTGTGCAGATGGCCCAGCGACCGCCGGCGAGGGCATCGCCTGTGAGATAGTGTGATAATAGAACGAAGGGAACGAGCAGCGCGTGGAAGCCGTAGTGGTGACTGATGAAGTCCTGACCTTGGTCGGTGAAGTAGCAGAAACGCAACCAGGGGAGGTGTCGCAACAGGCCATACTCGGGGATGAGGGCGGCCATTTTGATGTGATAGAAGGAGTCGTGGCCGGGAACGCCGATTTCATTGCCGAGGACGCCACCGGTTCCGCTGTAGATGAAGGTCATCAGCAGGACGCCAATGGCAAAGACGGCGATGGATTCGAGAGGGAGCCGGGTTTGTTTGGGCTTGTGCTGTGGTGGATCATCCGCTGGGATCGGTTGTTCGGGAATGTCCACGTGGGCAGCCTTCATGAAGGATCATTCTTCGTCGGGTCTATTGTATGGGATCGAATGGGAATGGTAAGCGTGCATCCGGCAATTCGATTCGGTGGCTTGAACACATTGACACGCACCGGTTGTAAACCGGTGCCACAGTGCGGCCGACGGCCGCAACCCAAGTGATCAGCATGCTTACCCGACCCCAAAGGCCGGGTCGTGTAAGCATGGCACCCGGCAGTGGCACACGAATGTGTTCAGCCATCTGAATCCAGACTCCCGTTGAAAACGCCATCCCACAGCGGCGAACCGTTCCAGGAAACCGAAATCTTCGTACCGGGCTTCAGGGGTTTGCCTGATGATTGGATCGACCAGGCGGCGATGCCGTCGCTTTCGATGATCACGCGATGATCCTTCATTATTTCGGCACGAATTCGGGCGGGTTTCTTTCGATTTTTTTCGACGCGACCGGTGAGCCACCAGATGTGGGCAGAATCCCGGAGGAATACGTACTCTATGACACGCGGTGGTTTTCGACGGCGGTGCTTGAGGAGCCAGTGATAGAGCTTTTGATCTTTCCTTGAAAGGTCGTAGGCACGATCCCAACACTGATGGGCCAGATCGCGGTATTCCGTGTATCGGGGCTTGGTGCCGAGCCGCTTCAGTTCTTCGACGGCCTCCCGCGAGCCGGAGACAGGGACGTTGGTATCGAGCCTGCCGTGAAAGGCCCAGATCGGCAGGCGTTTGAGGTTGGGGAGCGTTTCTTTGTTCGCCGCGCCGCAGATGGGAACGGCGGCCGCGAAGAGGTCCGGCCGATCCGCCGCCAGTTCCCAGGTTCCGAAGCCGCCCATGGACAGACCGGTTATGTAGATACGTTCGCGATCGACACGATACTGGGTACAGACCTGTTTCAGGATCGTCCAGATGGCGTCGGCGTCCTCCCCACGAAACCACATCGTATGGGCCTGCGGCATGAGGGTGATGAATGGAAATCGATCCGGCATTCGGGCGATGTGGAGTGGTAATCCGACGCGCGTCTGCTTGATGCCGTCCGATCCGACCTCTCCGCTCCCGTGCAGGGAGAGGATGAGGGGCCACTTGTGATTCGGATCCTCGTTGTATCGCGTCGGCAGGAACAGCGCGTACTTTCGTGTCGTTCCCTTCGGAAACTCGATCGTCTTCGATTGGAAAGCACTGTGGAGTTTGAGGGGAGGGCGCCGACGCGGGGAAGGCTGTTGGGCGACGAGGGTGGGAGGGGCTCCGAAAAGCGGTATGATCGCCAGGGCGAGTGTAAGACTCCACGATGGGCGGATCCATGGCCCGAACCTGCGGGCTGTTTGGCTCTGTTGGGGGTATTGGAGATGATTCATGTTAACCTCTTCGGATTGTTCAATCGGCCGATCCTCTGTGGATGGCGATCATCGTGCTCGGGAATTGTATGATCCTGTTGTGGCAGCGACTCTGCCATGGCATTCAACATTTGGTGTAACAATACTTTATGGGTTTTGATTCCCCTTGACACAACCATCAGATTCGCCTAGATTGCTGGATTCGGCGGCATACCTGTCTCTGGATGGTTGTGGTTCGACCATCCCATGGGTATTGCCCGCCCATCCTCAAGCGGCTGAATTCTTTCCTTGGGTTCCCGCGGGTGTTCTTCTAACCAACAATGGAGCAGGTGATTTATATGGTACCAGACAGGAAAACGTCCAAGGCTGTCAAGCGGGCCCGACGATCGCACCACGCTTTGCGCCCGGTCAATCTCTGCCCATGTCCAAAATGCGGCAAGACCAAGCTGCCTCATCGGGCCTGCGCCAACTGCGGTTATTACAACTCGAAGGTCGCCGTCGCCATCGAAGAAACGGAAGAGAGCTGATTCTCGATGCGGATCGCCGTTGATGCCATGGGGGGAGATCATGCGCCCGAGGAGATTGTGCGCGGCGCGATTGAGGGTCTTGCCTTCCTGAGCGACGGGGATGAATTGGTCCTGTTCGGTCGGGAAGAAGCGATTCGAGATCTACTGCCATCACCTGTTCCGGTCGGTATCGCTCTGCATCACACACCCGAAGTCATTGAAATGGATGCCTCTCCGGTCGAGGCCCTTCGGCAGAAAAAAAACTCGTCGATCGCGGTCATGGCGAAACTGGCGGCGGACAGGGAAATAGACGCCGTGATCAGCGCGGGAAACACAGGCGCGTTTGCCGCGGCGTGTCAATTGAAAATGAAAACCATTGCCGGTGTTCATCGGCCGGGGATTGCCGTGGTGCTGCCTTCTTTCGCGGGTCCGCTGACCGTCTGCGATGCGGGGGCGAATGTCGCCCCGAAGTCTCATCACCTTCAGCAATACGCCATCATGGCCGGCATCTACGCGGAAACGATTCTGGGACTATCCAATCCGCGCGTGGGTCTGCTTTCGATCGGCGGCGAACAGGTAAAGGGCAATACTCTGGTCAAGCAGGCGAACAAACTGTTGCGGAAGGACTCCACGATTAACTTTGTCGGCAACGTGGAGGGGCGTGAGCTCTTCTCGGGGGCCTGCGAAGTCGCCATCTGCGATGGATTCGTGGGGAATGTGGTATTGAAGCTGACGGAGGGACTGGCCGAAGGGCTGCTCCGGATCATCGTCCGCGAAGTATCCGCCGAGAGCGAGGATCTGATCAAGCGGCTGGAGCCGGTTTTCAAGACCGTGTGGAACAAGCACGACTACAGCGAGTACGGCGGCGCCCCGCTTCTGGGTGTGGACGGTTCATGTATTATCTGTCACGGCAGCAGTGATCATCGCGCGATCAAAAACGCGGTTCGGATCGCCGTTCAGTTCATACGCAGCGATCTGAACCGGGCGATATCCGAACGACTCAGTGAGGTTCCCGTAGATGCCTGAACCCCTTGGCGTGCAAATCGTCGGAACCGGGAGCGCCCTACCCGAGCGGATCGTCACCAACGACGAAATCGCCGAGAGGCTGGATACGACCGACGCCTGGATCAGAGAACGGACCGGCATCCGAGAACGGCGGATCGCCGTGAAGGGGGAAACGACTGCCTCCCTTGCCGTGGATGCCGCCCGGGCCGCATTGGACGATGCGAAGATGAGCCCGGACGAAATCGACATGATCCTGGTGGCCACTATCACGCCGGAGGCGATTCTTCCTTCGACGGCCTGCTTCGTTCAAAAGGAACTTTGCACGCATCCGGTGCCCGCGTTTGACATTGCTGCCGCATGCAGTGGGTTTGTCTATGCGTTGGTGAACGCGGCGTTCATGCTTCAGACGGATCATTTCAAGAATATCCTCGTCATTGGTTCCGAGGTGATGTCCCGGATATCCGATCCGGAGGATCGATCCACCTGTATTCTTTTTGGGGATGGTGCCGGGGCGGCGATTCTTCGGGCGATGCCCGACGCCGAGGGACCCGCGATTCTCCATTTCACGATGAATGCAGAGGGAACGGGAGATTCACTCCTGCACGTACCCGCCGGAGGATCCCGTTTGCCCGCTTCACACATGACGGTCGATGAACGATTGCACTATGTCAAGATGTCAGGCCGCGAGGTCTACAAGCTGGCGGTCAAGCGGAATCTCGAACTGGTCGACACAACGATTTCCCAGGCGGGTGTCGATGCAAGCGAGATCGCGCTGGTGATTCCACACCAATCGAACCTGCGAATCATCGAATCTGCCCGGCAGCGTCTCGGACTCTCAAAAGATCGGATGTTCACCAATATCGATCGTTGCGGTAATACTTCGGGGGCTTCCATTCCAATTGGCCTGGACGAATGCATGAAAACCGGCCGTATCAAGGCGGGCGATCTGTTGTTGTTGATCGCCTTCGGGGCCGGCTTTACATGGGGATCGGCATTGATCCGGTTGTAATTCTGGATTGGGGCGATATGGAAACGCATTCTGCAATGGGCGAGAAAATGGGATCAGCAGCGGAATGGTTCATATCCGATTACATGTTTTCTTTCGCCGTTTGCGGTGCGTGGTTCTTCATCGATCGATAGTCAGGATGAAATCGTGAGTAAGACAGCAATCCTATTTCCGGGTCAGGGCGCCCAAACCGTCGGTATGGGGAGGGACTTCGCCGAGTTCTCCGAGGCCGCGCGGAAGACATTCGCGGACGCCGATGAGATTCTTGAAACCGATCTGACGCGGGTTTGTTTCGAGGGTCCGGCCGACAGGCTGAATGCGACCGACTGCTCCCAGCCGGCCATCTTTGTGACATCAGTCGCCATTTGGCGCGCACTCGAGGAAAAGGGTATCGTCGACGACCTTCGGCCGCAGGTCATGGCCGGGCTGAGTCTGGGCGAATACACCGCGCTGCACCTGGCGGGATGGATGAATTTTGAGGATGGCCTGCGGCTGGTCGCGGAACGTGGACGGTTGATGCAGGCGGCGGCCGAATCGACCTCCGGCGGGATGGTCTCGATCATGGGGCTTTCCGAGGCCGAGGTGCTGGAATTGTGCCAGGAGGCCTCGGAAGGCGAAGTTCTGGCCCCAGCCAACTTTAACTGTCCGAGTCAGATCGTAATTTCAGGCGCCAAAACGGCTTGTGAGCGTGCCGTTGCCCTTGCCGAGCGATACAAGGCCCGTGCTATCCCCCTCGTTGTGGCCGGTGCGTTTCATTCACCCCTGATGAAGCCCGCAGAAAATGGGCTCAGAATTGCCTTGGAACGCGTGAAAATCGAGTCTCGGGAAATGGGTGTGGTCTCAAACGTCTCGGCTGACTATCATGGCGATTCTGACGACGCGAGAAGACTTCTCACCGATCAGGTCACGAACCCTGTCCGATGGCAGGCGTCGATCGAGCGTCTCCGGTCGGATCGTGTTGGTCGGTTTATCGAAGTAGGACCGGGACGGGTTCTGACGGGTCTGATGAGGAAGATCGATCGCTCTGCAACGGCGATCAATATGTCCAGGGTCGAGGCGCTCGCACAGGTCTCGGCGTAGAAACATGCTATCTGCGAGCCGTCGGAGATCCGAGGCTCTGGAGGAAGTCGGATAACCCATATGGCAGATCTAGTTGATCGAGTCGCCATTGTCAGTGGAGGGTCCCGTGGCATCGGGCGGGCGGTGTGTATGGCCCTCGCGCGCGAGGGGGCCACGGTCGTCACCTGCGCCCGGGATGCGGAGCGACTCAGTTCGCTGCCCGCGGAAGCCGCAGACAACAAGCTGATGGGGAAAATAGTTCCTCGTGCACTGGATGTGACGTGTTCGGAGCGAATCGAGAAGTGGGTGGACGACGTGGCAACGGATTTCGGCCGGATCGACATCCTCGTCAACAATGCGGGCATCACCGACGACGGTCTTCTGATGAATATGACCGATCGTCAGTTTGACAATGTTCTCAATACGAATCTTCGTGGCGTGTTTCTCATGTCTCGTGAGGCGAGCAAGGTCATGGTTCGCGCCCGTTGGGGTCGAATCGTGAACATCACCAGCGTCTCGGGAATCATGGGCAATTCGGGTCAGAGCAACTACGCGGCCAGCAAAGCGGGCGTCATCGGATTGACGAAGTCGGTCGCGAAGGAACTGGCTCGTCGCGGCGTGACTTGTAACGCCGTCGCACCCGGTTTTATCAAAACCGATATGACGAATATTCTCTCCGAGAAGGTCAAGGAGCAGGTGCGTCCACTGATTCCATTGCAACGGTTCGGGGAGCCCGAAGAAGTTGCAGCGGCGGTTCACTTTCTTGCCTCGCCCGCCGCCGGCTATGTCAATGGTCAGATTCTTGTGGTCGATGGCGGCCTGCATATGTAATCGCGAGTTGGATATGGATGGATGATGCCGAGTCGCGCGGTGAACGAATCAAACTCAGACCCGGAAGTCGAGTTTGGCCAATCGGCACGGCTGTCTTGTATCGAATCAGCGCAATTCCCAGGGATGGGTGGCTACGACGCCAGGGTTTTTCCGGTCAAGCCGGGTTTTTGAAAAATTAGGCTATGTCGCGTCATTGAATCCGGCGCACAATTTGAGGGAGATGGGCATCTCCCGGACCCATGAGAGGTAGCAAGATGGAGAAAAAAGTGGTGGCATTGAGTGAAGAAGAGATTCGCGGAAAAGTGATTGATATCGTCAGTGACCAAATGGGCGCCGATAAGGCCGAGATCACCATGGAAACTTCCTTCGTGAATGATCTCAACGCCGATTCGCTGGATACCGTCGAATTGGTCATGGAGTTTGAGGATCAATTCGAATTGAGCATTCCCGACGATGAAGCCGAGAAGATATCGACAGTGGGCGCCGCGGTTAAGTACATCGCCGAAGCACAGAATAAAGAGTAAGAGGTTGAGAAAGGTATGTCCTTGAGCTCGAAGGATTCGGTAGCCGCGCGCCCGCCTGTTCTGCTCAATGATGAGCCACGGCTTCCTTGATAACACAATGCTTCGGATTTCGGAATTTCACCCCTCCCAAACAAGGGTTGCTGGGATTGTTTCATGACTGATCGGCGCCGCATCGCGATTACCGGAATGGGGCTGGTGAGCCCTCTCGGGGAAGACGTCGACGTCTTCTGGGAGAACCTGCTCGCCGCTCGAAGCGGGATCGTTCCGCTCCAACGGTTCGACACCACCGGCTTCTCCGCGCGCATCGGCGGGGAGTGTACCCAGTTCGACCCCACGAAAAAGATCGACCGACGGGCCGCAAAACGGCTGGATCGATTCGCACAGATGGCGCTCAGCGCGGCAATCGACGCCTATCAAGGCGCCGGACTCAAACCCGACTCGGTCGATCCGAACCGGATCGGCGTCATCACTGGAACCGGAATCGGCGGAATCAATGAACTCGAAGAGCAACACGCCCGTTTGACCGAAAAAGGCCCGGGCAAAGTCTCTGCGTTTACGATTCCCAAGCTGATGAGCAATGCCGCCAGCGGGAACATCTCCATTCAATTCGGAGCCCGGGGGCCCAGTACGGCCGTCGCGACGGCCTGCGCCTCGGCGACCAACGCCATGGGCGACGCCCTCTACGCCCTCCGACGCGGAGACGTCGATATTGTCAT